>USIY01000319.1 GCA_900554845.1 uncultured Bacteroidales bacterium
GGTAGCCGCTGAGGGGTGAAGTCCACTGTGGCAAGGATTCAGCCCGTAGACCGAAAAGAACATCGAATTCCTGGTCGGCGTTGTCATAAGCTGCCGTGGCAGGGAGTGCCGGCGCCCAGGGTTCTTCCGGCTGTAGGACAGGAGAGAAGTCCAGCCGGGAACTACGGTTATGGAAATTTGCGTCCGTCAGCGGTACGCGAATGGTTGCTTTCTTCATTTTTTAGGCAAAAATATCGATATTGGCACGCGAGGCGTGCATATCGGTTAATTGTAATGGAGAGGAGACTTCCAGGCCTCTTACGAAAGCCGGCGGTTGGAAACCGCCTTTCCATAACGGGCCGGAGGTTTGGAGAACCTCCTTTCCAGTAAAGGTTGCAAATGTGGGATGCAATCGTTATTTTTGCAGGCGATATGGAGATGAAGGAAATAAAGCATTATTTTTTCGCGCATCGCAACGGTATCACGGCGGATGTGCTTCGTCGCGGAGGGTCTGGATTCGAGATGATCTTCGGCTGCGACGTGCCGAGCATATCCGCGCTCGGCAAGGAAATAGGACATGACATGGAGCTTGCCCGCAAGCTTTGGGACGACCGCAAGGTGCGGGAGTCGCATCTGCTGGCGCCGTGGCTTATGGATCCTGCCGCTCTGAACGTGGAAGAGTGCAAGGAGCTGGCGGAGTCGGTGGTGGATATGGAGGACGCGCAGATGCTGGCGTTCAGGGTGCTGAAGCACCGTCCGGAAGTGCTGGACATGCTGGCTCCGGATTCATTGGCGGCCACTGCATTGAGGAAGCATTTGGAATAAAGGATTCTATAAGATTTATACGTCTTATACGTCTTATACGTCTTATACGTCTTATAAGTCTTATAAGTCTTATAAGACGTATAGGCCCTATGGGCCCTAATAAAAAATGGCGCGGATTTTTGTCCGCGCCATTTTTTATCAGGCTGAAGAATCAGTCTTCGGCCTTCACTTTCCCCGTGAGGGGAGAATATTCGTTCGAGAGGCGGAGCATCTGCTCCACGTAGTTCTCCGGCCAGGAGATAGTCACGTCCGTGATCTCGCCGGCGGCATTGCGCACGGGAATGTACACCGGATTGATGAATCCTCGGTAGGGAGGAATATCAAGCGTGGAGAAACGCTCTATCACCTCCTTGTGCAGCTTCGGATCGATCTTGACGGCATACTTCTGGATCAATTCGTTGCCTCCCTTGTAGTCACCTTCGCTCTTTACGCGCTGGATCTCGCCCAGCATCTGTCCGAACAGCTGGCGCATCATGGGGTAGTCGTTGATCTTGACGTAAGTTTTTCCACCCTTCTTCACGAGCTGCACCACGTCCTTGCCACCCTTGCCTTTCTTCTTGCCGTGCTCAAGCACCCACTTGGCGATGAGCTGGCGGTTGCGCATGTGCGCCTCCTCCACATCCTTGCCGAACTCGATACGGTTCAATTGGGTCATGAGGCCGTTCATCATATACTTGTAATATTCGGCCTGGTAAGCGTCGGGGTTATTGAGGATACCGAGCTCCAGCAGTTTCGGGTCCGCCAGATAGTAGAGGGCGAAGAGGTCGGCGCGCGCTTCCTCCAGGGCCGAGCCGTTCTCCTTCAAGGCGTCGCCGTCAACGCCGGGCAGCAACTGTCCCGAAGCGTGTCCCAGACACTCGTGGAGGTCGGTGTGGAGCATGTCGGTGATGTAGAGATAGTCGTCGAGCATCTTGCGCGTGGGGGCGTCGATCACGAACTCCTCGTTGAAGCCGTTTCCGTGCGAGGCCATCTCGTAGGCCTCGGTGATGTTCTCGATGGTCACTGACTTTGAGCCGTGCGCGGCGCGGATCCAGTTGGAGTTGGGCAGATTGATTCCGATAGCCGTCGAAGGGAAGGCGTCGCCGGCAAGCATGGCGGCGTTGATCACCTTGGCCGACACACCCTTGACATGCGGCTTCTTGAAACGCTTGTCGACGGGGGAGTTATCCTCGAAATACTGCGCGTTGCCCGATATCTTCTCCGTGCGGTCGGAGCTCTTTGCGTTCTTGAAGTTGACGTACGACTCCCAGCTTCCGGTCATACCCAGCGGGTCGCCGTAGCTCTCGATGAAACCGTTCACGAAATCGACGTCGCTCTTGGTATCCTCGGCCCACAGGATGGAATATTCGTCGAACAGCTTCAGGTCGCCCGTAACGTAATAGTCTATCAGTTTGGTGATGTAGGCCTTCTGCGCGTCGTTCTCGGCATATTCCTTGGCCTTGTCGAGATAATAGATGATCTTGGCGATGGCCGGACCATAAAGACCGGTCAGGTGGTAACGCTCCTCCTTCAGGTTGCCGTCGGCGTCCTTTACCACCTTGGCGTTCAGACCGTAGCTGATCGGAGTGGCGTCGTCGGGATCCTTCATCTTGTTATAGAAGGCCTCCACTTCGGCCTGGGTCACGCCGGGACCGTAGAGGTTGTTGGCGCTCGTCACCACCACGTCCTTGGTGCCGTCCTGGTTCACGCGCTTGGGCATCACGCCTGGATCGAATATCACCGGCGCGATCTTGGCGAGCAGCTTCTTCGGAGTCTCGCCCGGCTCCAGGGGATACTGGCCGTCGGGCAGGTGCTTGAACTGCGTCTCGAAGAATTCCTCGGAGAACTCCGGCACGAATTTGTCGGTGCTGTAA
>USIY01000320.1 GCA_900554845.1 uncultured Bacteroidales bacterium
CGCGTGGAGCAGCACGATGCGCCGCTCCTCGTCAGTGAGGCTTGCCAATGCGCCTTGCAGCAGTGCACGCTCGTCGGCGTCCGGTCCGCACTCCCGCGCGGGAATGGCGTCCCATTCCTCCTCGCTGAGCGCGGCATGACGCTCCTCGCGCCGCAGGCGCATCAGGCAGAGATTGCGGCAGACCGCCAGCAGCCAGCCCATCGGCGAACCGGTTGGGCGGTACTGCTCCGCGCAGTCCCACACCTGCACATAGACGTCCTGGGTGAGATCCTGCGCGTCCTGCGCGTTTTTGAGGTAGGACAGCGCTAAGCCGTACACCGCCGATCTCGTGCGCTGATACAGCTCCGCCAGCGCTTCACGCTCACCGCCGGCAATGTGAATCAGCAACTGCTGCAGCTCGTGCCGATCCTCTGCCGGCGCATATTCGGTTGTCATCAGCATACTGAGCATGGGCTTTTTTCTCCTGTCATCCGTGTAATGCACGGAAAGGACGATTTATTGCACGGGATTTTTTATTTTTATGATTCTGTTTCTTTCGCCTCATCGAACTGCAGCATTCTGTGATCCTCCGTCAGCACCTTCATCTGACTGGTGGCAATGGCGTTGAGTTTCGCCAGGCGCTCCGTCTGCGGGATTCCTTCGTTGATGAACACTGCATACAAATCACATAATCCCTGAGACCTGTGTAGGTAGACTCGTCCAGTGAAGCAAGAAAGGCTTGCAGCTTGTCCACGGGGAGAGGTTTGATGTTTCCATCGTCCCGCCGCTTATGGAGCTTATGAACCTTGATGGGATTCTTCCCGATGAGTTCTTGCTCAAGCGCCTAATTCAGAAATGCGTTGATGGTCTGGAACGGTTTATTATAACGGGCAGGGGAGGTGTCGGGGATTGCGGCAAAAAATGTCAGCACATCGCTTTCGAGCAGGGGATAGTCTAAGCTGTTGTGGCTGTCGGCTAAGAACCGAGCGAGGCAATTTCGGTAGTCCTTCATCGTTTCTTCGCCTGCGTGCTGTGATTCCTTGACCAGTAAGAATTTTTGCATCGCGGTTTCCAAATCCATCGATTTCGGCTTCATTTTGACCATTCTCATAGCATCCTCCAAAGAGCAGACCCTTTCCCCTAAACGGAGATTTCGGGCAATTTTCAGAGAAAGCCGGGATTTGAAAACACAAAAATGCGACTAATTTAATATAAAAAGAAAGGATTCCGAACATTTCTGTTTGAAATCCTAACTTCTGGAGGTGACACCCAGATTTGAACTGGGGAATGAGGGTTTTGCAGACCCTTGCCTTACCACTTGGCTATGTCACCGTATGGAAAAAGGAGCAAAATCATTGCTCCTTTTTCATTTGTGGAGCGGGCGACGAGGCTCGAACTCGCTACCTCCACCTTGGCAAGGTGGCGCTCTACCAGATGAGCTACGGCCGCATATGGTGCCTCCGATCGGAATCGAACCAATGACACGGGGATTTTCAGTCCCCTGCTCTACCGACTGAGCTACAGAGGCGCACCGGACGATGATTATTATACCTGAAATTTTGATTTTGTAAAGGGGTAAATTCAAAATTTTTGAAAAAAACTGAAACTTTTTTCGTTTTATGCGTTTCAACGCGCAAAATAAGAATGACTTTCTGGGCTTTTTTCTGCCGGATCGGGAGGACAAGAAATCTGCCCGAAGAAATTGACAAGTAATACAACCTATGGTTTAATAAAAGAAAAGAACACCGACGCTTTTGCTCTTTACACATCGCTTATACTTATTATAAGGGAAAGAGCAAAGGCGTTTTGATTTGACGACCTGCTCATTACAAGAGAACAGGCCCGGAGGACAGCATGGCAAGAAAACAGGAATATGGCAACGAAAGCATTACTTCGCTGAAGGGTGCCGACCGTGTGCGCAAGCGCCCGGCCGTCATCTTCGGCTCGGACGGCGTGGAGGGCTGCGCCCACTCCATCTTTGAGATCGTCTCCAACTCCATCGACGAAGCCCGCGACGGCCACGGCGATACCATCAATGTCACCCGCTGCAAGGATGGCAGTGTCATGGTGGAGGATTTTGGCCGCGGTATGCCCGTGGACTGGAACAACGGCGAGGGCCGCTACAACTGGGAGCTGCTGTTCTGCGAGATGTACGCGGGCGGCAAGTACGGCGAGGGCGAGGACAACTACGAGTTCAGCCTTGGCCTGAACGGTCTGGGCCTGTGTGCCACCCAGTACTCGTCCGCATGGATGACCGCCGACATCTACCGCGACGGCTTCCACTACCACCTCGACTTCAAAAAGGGCGGGAACGTCGGCGGCCTGCAGAAGGAGCCGTTCAAGGGCAAGCGCACCGGCTCGGTCATCCGCTGGAAGCCCGACACCGATGTCTTTACCGACATTGCCGTCCCGGCGGAATCCTTCAAGGATATGCTCCGCCGTCAGGCCGTCGTCAACGACGGCGTTACGCTGGTCTTTACCGACAAGTCCGGCAGCGACGCCGAAAAATTCGAGTACCTGTACGAGCATGGCATCACCGACTACGCCAACGAGCTGGTAGGGGATAAGGCCCTGACGCCCGTGTATTTCTGCTCCGGTGCCGCCGCGGGCCGTGACCGCGCCGACCAGCCAGACTATCAGGTCAAGATGAACGTCGCGTTCGCGTTCTCCAACAC
>USIY01000321.1 GCA_900554845.1 uncultured Bacteroidales bacterium
GTTTTTGTAAGCCTGCAGCAACGCGATCATCAGATTCGCGTCGATGTGGGTGCCGGACTCCGTCGCGTCCCTGTCGTCCGCTGTAACGCTTCCAACAGGCAATTCGAAGGGTTCGCCGGCCAAAAGCCTTTTGAACTCCGGATTGCTGAAAGTCCTGTCGGTATTTTCGGGTATGAACTTGCGCTGCCGCAAAAGGGTCCCGACCGCTTCAGCCGGGAGTGCCTCGTCGAACACAAGGATATGGGCCACATAGTTTGACCCGACTCGGTTGTTGAATCCGGACTCGTTGAAGAATCCGTAATCAGCTCCGGCATACATCACGCGGGCCACGATAAATTTCTTTCCTTGGGACGTCTGGAGCTCGCGAACGGTGTATTGGTGCGGATAAGCGGCGTCAAGCTGCGGATTGGCGCGCAACACTTCGGGTGTCACCATGTCGCTGACCGGAACGGCATAGCGCAATCCGGATCCGAGATATATTTCTTCGGCCTCCGAATTTGTAAGTCCGGGACTTTTTGCCCTCACTCCGAATCCGGGGTATCCGCTTGTCAGTGACTTCTCCGAGGAGCAGCACAGTATCTGATTATACTTGTATTCCATAATTTTGAGCTGTGTTAAAAGATGAGTGCCGCCCCTATTTCTTAAGAGGCAGCCAGAATCCGAATTCGTGAAGGAGCCACACCAGAGGGTCGAGAACACGATACGGTTTTACAGAGGCGATTTTATTGGATGAATCAGGAGCGCTTCCCAATGCCGAGATGCCGAAATATTTGGCGTTCTTGTAGAAGTGCTTGATGTTGTCGACGAAGTTGTTCTCATCCCACATCCGGAGAGTGTTCATCAGCGAGTCGCTGATGGTGTCGAGTTCCTGCAGCGACACTGGCTCGTTGTAGATGAAATTGCTGTTCTGCTCGATCGACATCCCTGCGATGGATGTGTCTTCGAATTTGTCCTGATTTGAGAGAATGGCGTCGATTTTCGTGAACGTCAGCGCTATCGGTTTGTTGAAATGCGCTTCCCGGACCTTAGGGTCGGAGTCATTGAAGAATGAGCGAACCGAATCCAGAATCAGGTTATAGGGTATTCTTTCCCCTCCGGCGATTCCCAGTTTCTCTTTGACATAAGGTACCTGGAATGTGTCGAGCAGGAAGATCACGGCGTCCGATTCCTTCAGGAACTGAGCCCTTCCGGCTATATTGGTGGGATTTGTGAAATTCTCGCCGGCGGTGTCGTAGAACACGAGGAACAGCGACTGTTTTTTGCTGTTCAACAATTCATAGATCAACGGAATCTTGCTTTCTTTGGCATTGACGTCGGTGTTGCTGTGACATGTTTTCTGGCGGTACAGCTGGTTGTAGAAGTCGTTCTCATACCGTGCCTGGGTGCAATATTCCGGTTTGTCGGCCACATTCTGGGCTGTGAGTCCCAGTTCCCCCAGTTTGTGGCCGTGCCGCTTCAACTCGTCGATCAGCACGGTGATGTAATTGGTTTTACCGCTTGCGCGTGCTCCGATTATCGAAATGATGAATCCTTTCTTCTTGACCATAGTCGAGGGTATGCGGTTATGGCATTCCGGACATATGGTCAGGAACGTCCTTTCCTTGCAGGCTGGGCAGACTGCCGACTCGGGAGCCTTGCCCAACAATGATCCAAGACCCTTGGGAGGAACGATATGTTTTCCGGTCCTTTGGTCTTCGCCCCAGAATTCTGATAATTTCTGGTCGCGTCCCGTACCGGGACAACGGGCTATGTTGGAACAACGGAATTCTATTTTGCTTCGGTCGAATTTCTTGAAGCAATAGGGACATACGATTTTGCTCATAATAATGTGTTCAGTCAATTTTTTGAATTTCAGAAACCACGCGCATAGTCTTTGCGATGGCTCTGTCGGCTGCTATCAGGCGGAAATACAACGGCGCTGATTTGGACATACGCTTATATTCCAGCCTGACGGTTTTGTTCTGCCCCGGCACCAGCTGGGAAGCCTTGATGACTGCGGCAGGCCTGTAGTTCGTCAGATTGGCCGGTGGCACCGACTCGCTGAGAAGGATATGCAGGTCGCAGGGGAGGGCGGAATCGGTCATCACCGTCAGGTCATATTGGTCCGAAGGGATAAACAGCATCCGTTTCACGTTGCACGCGCTCACGAATTCAACTTTCGCGGCTTTGAGGGATATGACTTTCCTTTCGGGAGCGCTTGTCAAGGTCTGTTTGTCTGTCTTGACCAGAGCCATGACCGACACCGCTATGGACTTGCTGTTGGCGGGTGCGAGAATCACGTATTCGGGAGTGGACGAGGAAACTTTCATGACGTCCACATCCTTTGACATCGCGCCGTCGATACTGTACGATATTCTTACGGCGGTGACTCCCGCCCATTGCCATTTCACTATCACCTTGTTGCCTTCAAGCATGGCCGTGACTCCGCGGACAGAGTCGATCGAAGTGATGGAAACGCCCTCTCCGGCCACTCCGACTGTGCCTTGAACGGTGACGGGCAGGTAATAACGTATGCCCGACCAGTTCTTGGGAATGCGCACAGAAGTGCCTACGGTCTCCACCTGGCTGTAACGCAATCCGTCAAGGCTTACCTTGTTGCCGGCCAGATAGGGGAACGGTTTGTCGTCCTGGAACAATATCAGGG
>USIY01000322.1 GCA_900554845.1 uncultured Bacteroidales bacterium
CTTTATGGTGTCGTCCGAGCAGCTATAAGCCAAACGGTTCCCGGCGTCGTCCATTACCGGCGCGCTGTAGAATCGCTTGTCTCGGTCCACCACTACATAACTCGTGTCGGGCAATGATATAAAGCCCACGCTGTTCGTGGCCGTTGAATCTTTGTCCGGTTTTATTACAGTGATTCCCAACCGCTTTCCATCACGCGAGAATTCGTAATGCTTCACATACTTCAGAACTTTACGGCTGCCGGTGGCCATGTCCATCACCACCAACGGCTTGTTGATTTCCTTATCTTTCAGCTGCTTCGGCTTTATAAACGCGGTGTCGCACGATGTCCACGCCACCCAGACGCCCCCATCCTTGCCTATTTTGTAATTTTTGACCGATGCGACTTTACTGGTTTTCAACGTCTTAAGATCAACCATTATCATGGAGTCCGTCGGCATCTCATGATCCTTTTTCTTGGCTATCTTTGCATTGCGCGTATCAACGTACAACGGCTTTATCAACGCCACGGCATACTTGCCGTCGGCCGTAAAAGATGGCTGATAACCTCGGGGCACAGTCAGGCTTTTGCCCGTTTTAGTGTTTCGGAAATAAAGCTCGCCGTCACCCTCCTGCGGATTCACCGCGTAAGCTGACCATTCTCCGTCTCGGCTGAGTCCATAGTTTACGGCTCCCTTCCATGAGTCAAAGTCTTCATGACCAAGAGCGCGTTTACTCCATCCCGTCTGTATTCCCGCCGCCAGGACAATTGTCATGGCAACCGTTGCTGCTACTCGTCCCATATCTATATCTCTATACCTTGTGCAGGGTGTGGCCCATGCGTTCCTTCTTTGTCTTCATATAGAACCGATTGTATTCGTTCGGCTCTATCTCTATCGGCACTATTTCTGTCACCTCCAGGCCGTAACCGTCCAGACCGACCCTTTTCATGGGATTGTTGGTCATCAGACGCATTTTTTTAATGCCCAGCGAATGCAGAATGTTCGCGCCCACACCGTAGTCGCGTTCGTCGGCCTTATGTCCCAGATGCAGGTTGGCGTCGACTGTGTCCATACCGTTTTCCTGCAGCTTGTAAGCCCTGATCTTTTCCATCAGTCCGATGCCGCGGCCCTCCTGGTTCAGATAGATTATGGCTCCGCGGCCCTCCTTGTCCACCGCCTGCATGGCCCGGTGAAGTTGTTCGCCGCACTCGCACCGCATCGATCCGAATATATCACCTGTAGCGCAGCTGGAATGCACTCGCACCAGAACCGGCTCTTCACCAGTCACGTCGCCCTTGATCAGAGCCACATGCTCAAGACCGTTGTCTTTCTGTCGGAACGGTATCAGATGAAAATGTCCGTACGCGGTGGGAAGGTCCACTTCCTCCCCGCGTTCCACCAATGAGTCGTTCTTAAGTCTGTAAGCTATCAGGTCGGCTATGCTCACCAGCTTCAGCCCCCACTCGTCGGCCCGCTTCCGCAGTTCCGGCAGACGGGCCATGGTTCCGTCCTCGCTCATCACTTCCATCAGCACTCCCGCCGGTTCCAGACCCGCCAGTCGGCAAAGGTCTACGGCAGCCTCTGTATGGCCGGCGCGCTGAAGCACGCCTCTGTCCTGCGCGTACAGCGGATTGATGTGGCCCGGACGTCCGAAAGTCTCGGGAGTCGACGCCGGATCGGCAAGGGCACGGATTGTCGCGGCACGGTCCGAGGCGCTCACTCCCGTGCTGCACCCCTCCAGCTTGTCTACCGTCACTGTGAACGGCGTCCCGAGCATTGAGGTGTTTTCCTCCACCTGATGGTCCAGATGAAGCTCTTTGCACCGCTTGTTGGTAATCGGTGCGCACAGTACTCCCCGAGCATTCTTCAACATGAAATTGACGTCGTCCGGGGTGATCTTCTCAGCGGCCATTATAAGGTCGCCCTCGTTCTCTCGGTCCTCGTCGTCCACCACTATCACCATCTTGCCTTTCTTGAAGTCATCGATGGCTTCTTCTATACTGTCTAATCTTATATTCTTGTCCATGCTGATTTCTATCTATATTTTATACTGATTTTGCAGATGTCATTCTTTAGAAGGAACCTTGAAGAAACTGAAATTAACGCTGCCGTATACCCTGTGCTCCACAAACTCCGGCATCGCGCTGAAATCATGGCTGCCGTTATGTTCCACAATCACCAATGTTCCGGGTTTCACGGCCTTGGAGTTAAGTATCAGTTCCGGAATTTCGGCGAAACGGGGATGGGTGTAGGGAGGATCGGCAAAAATGATATCGTATGACTCCCGCGGACGTTCCAAAAACCGGAACACATCGCCTCGTACCAGCCTCAGCGTCGTATCGCCGAGTTTTTCCTTAACCGACAATATGAAACGCCCTTGCACCGGCGCTTCCTCCACAGCCGTCACGCTTCCGGCGCCGCGCGAAGCGAATTCCCATGATATCGCCCCTGTGCCTGCGAACAGATCCAGGACTGTCCTCCCCTCTATCTCCTCGCGGTTCTCAAGCACATTGAACAGATTCTCGCGCGCGAAATCCGTTGTGGGTCGCGCCGTGATGTTCTTCGGCACGTCGAAGCGACGGCGTCCATATTTCCCTCTTATTATCCTCATATCATATACCTAACTTCGCATGAGCAGTGCCGCGGTCAGCGACATAAC
>USIY01000323.1 GCA_900554845.1 uncultured Bacteroidales bacterium
ACAACGCCCTGATCTCTTCAGCGCTGGCTTCGGCGCATTGCCTTCCCACATCGGGGACGTTACCCGCTCCAAGACCGTGGGTGATGTCGTAGCCCAGCAGAAGCTGGGTGGGAACTTTCGAGCGCTCAAGTGCCTGGTGGTCGGTGTTGCACACCACGAACTGTATGTGAGGGATATGCTGCTCGTACATGTAGTTGACGGCGTTGCCGCCGCCGCCGCCCACTCCTATCACCTTGATGATGTCGTCGATCACTTCCTTGTCGTTGAAGCTTGAAGCGTCGCTTATGTCCATTGCTGAATATCTCGGATCCATTTGATTTGCGATTTTGTTGTGGCTGTCGGAAGCACAGGACTTCCGGTGTGTTATTCTTCTAAAAGGTCGGAATCGTCCGTGGAGTCGCCTCCGAACATATTGGCGAGCCGGTTGCTGATGCCCGTAATCCACCCTGGACGTTTTGTTTTCGGCCTTACGGGTTTCTTTTCCTCGGGTTCCTCAGGTTTGTTGGCTTCTCCTGTGACGGGAAGTTCATCGCCGTTGATCACCTCAAGGCATGATTCCCTGGAGTTGGTGGCCCCGATGTAAAGGATTCCTATCGCCTCCAGGATTTCGGTCTGTTGCGCGCGGGTGTCGGAGATTGTGATGTAAGTGGGAATCTGTCCGCGGCGCACGTTGAGGCCTGTTTTATGGGCCAGCAGGTCCATGATTCCGTTGAGACGGCTGCCCCCTCCGATGCATATTATGCCGCCGGGAAGGTCCGTTTCCTTCAGTCCGGCGTAGGATATCTGCTCTATGATGTTGGCCACGATTTCCTCGGCGCGGGCCACGATGATGTTCTGCACGTCCGACATCCGCAGTCCCCCTAAGTTCAGCGACGACTGCGTGTCCTGAGGCATGGCGTTGCCCGATGTGGTCTTGATGTCCTCCGCCTTCTCCTCCAGCACGTTCAGGCTGGTGATGTCGCGGGTGATGTTGCGCCCCCCCATGGGCAGTGTCTCGAAGTAGACCAGCGATCCTTTGCGGTATATGCTTACCGTGGTGGTTTCGGCGCCCATGTCCACCAGCATGCATCCCTGCCGCTTCTCCTCGCTGCTCAGCACTATCGAAGCCGAGGAGAGTGCCGTCACCAGATATCCCTTCACGTCCACCTTGACCTTTTCGGTGAGGGTGCGCGTGAGATTGCGCTGCATCTCCGGACGGCAGACTATCAGGTCGAAAGTGGCCGAGATGTCCGATCCCACCATCCCTCGCGGCGACTGAGTGTCGTATTTGCCGATGGTGTAGTAGCGCGGTATGGCGTCGACGATGGTAAGCGAAGCGTCGATGGCTGTCTGCAGAGCCTGTTCGCGCAGACGGTCGAGGATGTCCTGGGTTATCTCCGTGTCGTTGGGAAGATTCAGCGACACCGTTGTGGTGATGGACCGCAAGGAACGTCCCGAAAGGCCTACGAACAGCCCGGTGATGGTGTTCGGAGCTATCGCCGGCTTGCGTTCCAGACGCTGCAGGATGCGGTCGATGCGCAAGGCCGTCTCCTCCAGATTCTGGACTATGCCGTAGCGTACGCTCTCCACGCCTCGCTCATGGTCCGAGGCTATCACTTCAAAGCGGCCGTCGTCGGACACCTTGCCGACAACTGCCATTATCTTGGAACTGCTTACTTCAATCGCAGCTACATATCTTTCGTTGTTCATCGGGTATTGCGGTTTATTGGGGGGTAGTTTCTGTAATTGGCGCGGGGAGTGTCGCTTCTTCCGGATCCACCTCCTCGATGGTGTCTTCCGGGACATTCAGCCGCGTCTTGTCGCGTCTTGTCGCCACTATCAGGCCGTGGAATTTCACGGAGATTGTATCGTACTGGTCCCACCCTTTGTGAGGCATGACCTTGCGGTAGAACAGACTCAGTGCGTCGCGTTTCTGCGGAAGCCGGGTGGTGTCGCCGAAGTTCACCACGTGCCCCGTCACTTTGGGAACCACCAGCAGGTTATGGCTGTTGTCGGCGACGATCATCGACGTCAGGTCGCGCATCATCGGGTCGTGTTCTATGAAACGTATCAGCGGCAGCACATGTATCGGCTGGAAGTCGTGGGTGAACTTTCCGCTCACCACCGGCACGTCGTTGTAGAATTCGGCGTTGGAGGTTATGTGCTTGCCGTTCTTGTTGATGTAGTACGACTTGTCGCCGAAGAACACGCGCATCACCGGCACCATCGGCGTGACATGCACCATAAGTGTTCCGGATCCCGACACCATGCAGTTAACCGTCTCGAAAGTGTTCAGGGAGCCGAGGTATTTCTCTATCTTGCGGGTGTCCACCTGGTCGATGGGCAGGCCGAGGATTTTGCCGGGATAAGATTTCAGCACGTCGAACACTCCATGTCGTGTGATGCTGTCGAGAGGAGGTCTGGCGTCCACCGTCACGTCGATGGTGTAAATAATACGCACATTGGGCTTTTTCCGGGCGTCCACACTCCGCCGGACGATCCGCACGCCCCGGATTTTGGAGTTGGGGATCCGCAGCATCCGCGCCGCCTCAAAGGGAAGCTGGTGGGCGCTGTGTTCCGGCGGCAGGGAAATATCGCTCAAACGGATCATGTGTTGTTCCTCCCGGCGCTCTGTCCGGCCAGACGGCCGGAGCTCCA
>USIY01000324.1 GCA_900554845.1 uncultured Bacteroidales bacterium
TTCTGGCCCAGCACCGAGAAGTCATCCGGTGGAGCGCCGGCGGATGTGTTCATATTGAACAGCTGCGGATTGCACCATGCGTCTACGCTGAAACGACTGATGCCGATTGGAATATCTCCTTTGATTATTACTCCTTGTGAATGAGCGTAGTCTCGTGCTATTCGAAGCTGACGGTCCAAGTGGAACTGGAGGAAGAAGTAATAATCTGTTTCCGAACGGTGCGCGTTGATGAAATCCTCCATGCGAGCCGGATCGAATACCGAGTATTCTCCCCATTGGCTGTTGTCGGGGGTATGGTGCATGTCGCGAAGAACGCTCCATGTCGAGTAGGGTTTCAGCCAGTATTCATTATGCTCCACGAAGTCCCTGTATTCCGGAGAAACCGCCGTGCGGGCGAAGTCCTGTGCGAAAATCTCCCGGAGGTATTCCTGTTTAGTGATGTTGACGAGTTCGTAATCTATCTCTGTCAGAGAGTTCAATTCACGGCGTTTTCCCTCGTAATAGTCCATGCGTTCCTGCGACAGTCTTCCTACTTCCTGCAGACGCAGGTACATGGGATGCAGGGCGAATATGGAATTGGCGCGGTATGGATATGAATCGACCCATGTATTCAACAAAGTGGTGTCGTTGATGGGTAGAATCTGCAGAACGTTCTGGCCCGTGGAGTGGCACCAGTCCACCATTTTCTTGATGTCGATGAAATCGCCAACACCGAAATCTTCCTCGCTGCGGATCGAGAACACCGGAATGGCCGTGCCGGACCCTTTCCATTGTTCCTTAGGATTGGCGAAGCGTGTGCCGTCAATAACTATCTGCTGGTCGAAACTTTCCGGGACAATGCCGAAAATTCGGTTGTTCATGGCTTCCCAGCCAACGCATTTGTTGTCTTTGTTCAAGATCACGAATTTGTACTCGAACGGAGGTGTCAGACGGTCGAACGGAATGTTTATCTCCCAAGTCGGGAAGTTGGCGTCGTTCATGCGGATAGCCTTCGTGGGATCCCAGTTTCCGAGCAGATCGCCTTCACCGCAGACAGCGAGTGTTTCGTCAGGGAGGATCATCGGAGCTTCAACACGCATGTTGACAGTCCCCGGAATGGATTTCAAAGGCTGGTCCCGATGGGACCGGCGTAGAATGCCGTCGGTGAAAGCCGATGAATAAAAAGGCTTGTCGGCGGGCATGTCATGCCAGGAATCGAAAATCACGCATGAGCGGATGCCTGATCCCGCCACGTAGCGGTGCGGCTTGCCCCACTCAAAACGCCAGGCACGGTCCAGAGCCTTGACTACAAACCAATAGTTGAAATCCTCCGGATCAAACTTCAGGTCCAGTGTCAGCTGCCATGTGTCAGGGCTGGTCAGTTTCATCTCAAGACCATTATGCGCGTCGCCGCTTCCCAGTTCGGGAATGTCGCCGCACAAGTACAGGCTTTCTCCCCATACCGTATGGTAGTTGATGTTGAATACTATTTTCATAAGGTTATTGAAATTTAGGGTTAATCATATCTTTTGTCGGATTATCCGCATTTGGAAGTGCCGCATGTGGTGCAGATCAGGCAACCTTCCTGATATACCAGCGTCTCGGCACCGCATTTGGGACATTTCTGACCTTTGGCGAGGGTGCCGGCGGGCATATATTTTTTCAAAGCGCGTTCCACTCCCATCTTCCACGTGTTGATGCTTGTGGAATCCAGTTCCAGTCCTCCCACAAGTTTCAGAACCTGTTCGATGGGCATTCCGTAACGCAATACGCCGGAAATAAGTTTTGCATAATTCCAGAATTCCGGATTGAACTTCTCGCTTAGCCCTTCTATTGTGGTTTTGTAACCGCGTTTGTTGATGAACTGGAAATCATAGCGTTTGTTGCCTGCGTTGTCTACGGTCTTGATTATTTTTCCGTGATTTACGCTCTTGGGGCAGAATATGCCGTCTTCATCGTCGGCGAGACCTGTGAAAATTTCATAGGGTTTGCCGTCCACCAGGCCTACAAAGGCGATCCATTTTTCTTTGTTGTTCTGAAAACGCACCACGTCCGCCTCCAGTTCGGCTGGACGCTTCATGATAGCTTCCGGAGAGGCTATCAGATGCATTTCATGTTTCTCTTCTTTCACCGCACCCAATACGTTGTTGCGGGAGCCGTCACGGTAAACCGTGCAGCCTTTGCATCCAGCTTTCCATGCTTCTACATAGAGTTGGTTCACAAGGTCTTCGCTCACCGTGGAGGGAAGATTGATGGTTACGCTGATGCTGTGGTCCACCCATTTCTGTATCGCTCCCTGCATACGGACTTTGGCCAACCAGTCGATGTCGTTGGCCGTGGCTTTGTAGTAGGGTGATTTCGCCACGAGCTCGTCGATTTCTTCGGCTGTCATGTGGTCTTTCTTCTCAATGCCGTTAATGCGCATCCACTCAAGGAAATTATGGTGGTAGACGATGAACTCCTCGTACGATTCACCGGTTTCGTCAACGAAATCCACACGAACGTCCACATCGCTCGGATTTATTTTTCGACGGCGCTTGTAGACGGGGAGGAACACCGGTTCGATTCCGGAAGTGGTTCGGGTCATGATGGATGTGGTGCCGGTGGGCGCGATGGTAAGGCAGGCGATGTTGCGGCGTCCCAC
>USIY01000325.1 GCA_900554845.1 uncultured Bacteroidales bacterium
GCCATCAAGCGCATCGCCGACGCCAACAACATCAAGTGTTTCGACTGTTTCACCGGTTTCAAGTGGATCGCCAACGTGATGCGCGACATGGAGACTTCGGGCCGTTACCTCGGTGGCGGGGAAGAAAGCTACGGCTTCCTGGCCGAGACTTTCGTCCGTGACAAGGACTCCATTTCAGCGAATTCACTGATGGCCGAATGTGCGGCGTGGGCCGCCGACAAGGGCATGAACCTATATGAAGTTCTGGTGGACATTTATGCCACTTACGGTTTTTCACGCGAGCGCGGCGTAAGCGTGGTGCGTCCCGGAAAGTCCGGCGCCGACGAAATTGTGGCAATGATGAAGAATTTCCGAGAGAATCCTCCCAAGACACTGGCAGGAAGTCCCGTAACATGCATCAAGGACTACAGCGATCTGAACTGCCGCGATCTGAAGAACGGCACCGTCACAAAACTGGACTTCCCCACCACGAGCAACGTGCTGCAGTTCTTCACCGAAGCGGGCGACAAAGTATCGGTACGTCCCTCGGGAACCGAGCCTAAGATCAAGTTCTACGTGGAAGTTCGCGAGGACATGAAGGACAAGAGCGAATATGAAGCCACCGTTGCAAAAGCGGAAAAGCATATCGACAAAGTCCTGGAGGATCTGGGAGCGAAATAACCGACCCCGACAATGGGCAAACTTAACTGGAAGGCAGGCACTATGGTTTATCCGGTGCCTGCCGCCCTTGTTTCAGCAGGGGCCACGCCTGATGAATGGAACCTCCTTACAGTGGCCTGGATCGGCACGATATGCACTAATCCGGCGATGTTGAGTATCTCTGTACGTCCGGAAAGACATACCTTCCCTCTCATCATGCGCAACATGGAGTTCACCGTCAACCTCACCACTGTCGGGATGGCCGAGGCCACCGACTGGTGTGGAGTCCGCAGCGGCGCGGAGTTCAATAAATGGAAGGAGACCGGCCTGGTGCCGATTCCAGGAGTCAAAGTAAAGTCCCCCACCGTCGAACAGAGTCCCTTGAGCATAGAATGCCGCGTAAAGACATCCATGGATCTCGGTTCGCACACCATGATCATAGGAGAGGTCCTGAACGTCCGGGCCGACGAAAGATTCCTCGATCCCGAATCTGGACGGTTCATGATGGAGAAGGCAAATCTCCTTGCCTATGTCCACGGTCATTATTACGCCCTTGGAGAAATGATAGGAAAGTTCGGGTTCTCCGTCCAGGGTAGCAAAAAGAAAAAATTCTGACTTCCGCACAGTCATTCATATTAATCGGGATCGTACTACGGTTCCGATTTTTATTTTTCGCAAATTTTGTCTAACTTTGCAAATTAAGCGGAGAGCTCCCTCTCTTCTATACACACTATGGCAAATACAGACAATAACGATACTTTGTACAATCTCGAAGAGCCTGATGCGCCGATGCCCCGCGCGAACAAACACGCGCGCCGCAACCGCCGCATTGTGAAGTGGTTGTGGATTTCATTCCTGTCAATCGGATTCCTGATTGTCTTCCTGATGCTTCTGATCTACAACGGAGTGATCGGCTACATGCCTCCTATAGAAGAACTGGAGGATCCCCACGACAAGCTTGCATCTCTGGTCTTCGCCTCCGACGGTTCGGAACTGGGGCGCTATTATTACGGCGCCGGCAACCGCGTGTACACCGACTATAACGGCATATCGCCATACGTCATCAGCGCCCTCGTGGCCACGGAGGACGTCCGTTTCCGAGAGCACTCCGGCATCGACTTCAAGGCTTTGGGCCGAACTGCTTTCAAAACTCTCCTATTGGGCGACAAATCGGCCGGCGGCGCTTCCACCATAACTCAGCAACTTGCAAAGCAGCTATATTCACAGCCAAGTTCCAACATCTTCAAGCGCGCTCTTCAGAAACCAATCGAATGGATGATCGCAGTAAAGCTCGAACGATTCTACACCAAGGACGAGATCATCAACATGTACCTGAACCGCTTCGACTTCCTTAACAATGCCGTGGGTATCAAGACCGCGGCCAACGTTTACTTCGGCAAGGAACCGCGCGACCTTAAGATCGAAGAGGCGGCGATGCTCGTGGGAATGCTCAAGAACCCGAGCTATTTCAATCCCCTGCGGCATGAGGAACGCACCATAGCTCGACGAAACACGGTGTTCGACCAAATGGTCAAAGCTGGTTTCATCACGCAGGCCGAACGCGACTCATTGGCGTCGCTCCCATTGGGCCTCGATTACCACAAAGTGGACCACAAGGTCGGAGGATCACCTTACCTGCGCGAAGAAATACGCCGTCTGATGACCGCCAAGAAACCCGAAAGGCCCGACCGCAGCAAATACCCCGACAAATCTTCCTATCTTGTGGCCATGGGAGCCTACAACTCCGATTCCACGGCATGGGAAAACAATCCCCTTTATGGATGGATACTTAAAAATCCCAAACCCGACGGATCGTATTATAACCTATACACCGACGGACTGAAGATTTACACCAGCATCGACCCCAAGATGCAGGAATACGCCGAGCAGGCCGTGTACGAGCATCTCGGCGGTTATCTGCAGCCGGCCTTCGAGAGCGAGAAACGCGGTTCGCCTACCGGACCTTACACCACCAACAC
>USIY01000326.1 GCA_900554845.1 uncultured Bacteroidales bacterium
GTAGGGCCTATTGAGCCGGCCACAAAACGCATACGCGAAGGATCTTGCTCCTCAAAGGCCGCTGCCTGTCCGAGTGCTATCTCCGCTCCTCGCAGATTCAAATCCCGTACACGGTCCTCAAGTCCATAGCCCGACTGTGACAGACGGTTGGAATTGAATGTGTTCGTTTCTATGATGTCCGCGCCGGCGGCGAGATAATCGTGATGCACACGGGCGACCGTGGCCGGATCCGTGATATTTAGAAAATCGACGTTGCCGCCTCCTGTCGTAAGCAGACGGTGGATCTGTACGCCCAATGATCCGTCAAGCACCAGCACCCTTTCGGCAAGAGCGTTTCTGAATTCCTGATATCTTCCTTTTTCCATATCGTTACTGAGGAGAGATTAATAAACTGCTTTGGCGACAGCCGCGACGGAGTTGGTGGAATGCTGGGCGTAGAAATGAATGCTCGGCACACCGGCCTCGCGGAGTTCCCGCGCTTGCCGTATGCCCCATACAATCCCGAGTTCGCGCACTTCCTCGTCACTTTTGCAACATTCGAGTTCCTGTGCCAGTTCGTCAGGAAGGTCTATATGAAAGATCCGCGGCAACAACACCATCTGGCGCAACGAGGAAAGAGGTTTGATTCCTGGAACGACAGGAACAGTAATTCCAGCCTCCCGACATTCCTTGACGAATTTGAAATATTTTCTGTTGTCGTAGAACATCTGCGTCACTATATATTGCGCCCCGGCCTCGACTTTCTCGATCAAATGCCGGATGTCCGACTGACGGTTCATCGCCTCTTCATGCTTCTCAGGATATCCCGCCACTCCGAAAGTGAAAGGGATGTCCAAAGCCGGAGTCTGTTTTCCGTCGGCCATGATTCCAGCGTTGAAATCCATTACCTGTCGTGCGAGCGAGCAGGCATGAATATGTCCGTCGGAAGCCGTGGTGAATATACTTGAATCCTTAGGGCGGTCTCCTCGAAGCACCAGGATATCGTTGACGCCAAGATATGAGAGGTCGATGAGCTGATCCTCGATTTCACGTCGGGTGTACTCACCGCATATCAAATGCGGCACGGGCCTCACGCCGAAACGCTCGCGGAGTACGGCGGCGATGGCCACTGTGCCCGGGCGCTTGCGCACCACATCGGCCACGTAGCTTCCGGGCGACGTCTCGCGATAAACCACTTCGTTACGGTGTGTCGTGATATTGATGTACGCCGGATTGAACTCCATCAGCTTATGGACGTTGCTGAAAGTGCTGTCAACACTGTTGCCACGTAACGGCGGCAGTATTTCGAACGAAAATGCCGTGGGATGCTCGCTTCTCAAAAAATCCGCTACTGTCTCCATTTTGTTGTCTTTATTAATCCGCCAAAGCCTGTTCAAGATCGGCAATAAGGTCGTCGGGGTGTTCCAGACCTACGCTGAGGCGTATGGTCCCTTGCGAAATGTTAGCCTGCTCCAGTTCCTTAGGATTCATCTGCGAATGCGTGGTGGAGGCAGGATGAATCACCAGACTGTGCGCGTCTGCCACATTAGCCAGCAGGGTGAATATCTTCAGTCGGTTGATGAATTTCCACGCCGAGCCTTTGCCTCCTTTTAATTCGAAGGTGAATATACTTCCGCCACCGGCGGGAAAGTATCGTTTGTACAGTTCATGGTCAGGGTGACCAGGAAGAGAAGGATGCGCCACGTGCTCCACTTTCGGATGACTGTTAAGATACTCCACAATTTTAAGCGCGTTGGAGACGTGACGCTCCACCCTGAGCGACAGCGTCTCGAGACCCTGCAAAAGCAGAAAAGCGTTAAACGGCGCTATGCAGGCTCCTTCATCACGGAGCACTACGCTGCGCACACGTGTGACAAACGGAGATTTCGGATCGATGTCGGCGAATATACCGCCATGATATGCAGCGTCGGGCCGGCCGAGGGTAGGAAACCTGTCGGCGTGTTTTTTGAAATCGAATTTACCGCCGTCCACGATTATTCCTCCCAACGACGTTCCGTGACCGCATATGAATTTTGTGGCTGAATGAATCACAACGTCCGCGCCATGTTCAATTGGACGCATTAGATATGGTGTCCCGAATGTATTGTCCACTATGAAAAGAGCGTTGTTCCGGTGCGCGATCTCGGCGATTGAGTCCAGATCGGCCACATCGCTGTTGGGATTGCCGAAAGTCTCTGCATAGACGGCACGGGTCTCCGGACGGAACGCCGCGCGCAGCGCCTCCGGGTCGCTCATGTCCACGATGGTGTGGATCACGCCCATGTCGGCCAGCGTGTTCACAATCAGATTGTAGGTGCCGCCATAGAGATTGTCGGCGGCAATCACGTGGTCGCCGGGACGGAGTATGTTTTGCAGCGCATAGAACACGGCTGCGGCTCCGGTGGCAGTGGCCACCGCTCCTGTTCCACCCTCCATGGCCCGCAGACGCTCCTCCAGTACGGCCTGAGTGGGGTTGTTCAGGCGGCTGTAAATGTAGCCGTCGCGGTGCAGTGCGAAGCGTTCGGCTGCATCGTTGCAGTCCTCGAACACGTAGGCCGCCGACTGGTGGATGGGCACTGCGCGAGCGCCGCTGGCATCGGTATGCTCCTGCCCGGCATGCAGCTGCAGGG
>USIY01000327.1 GCA_900554845.1 uncultured Bacteroidales bacterium
CCGGTCGGGGGTATGGTCAAAATCAAATGTATCGCTCATTTCCTTATGGTTTCGATTTTACAGTCCGCGGGTGCCTTGATGTTCTTGTCGAGTATGATCTCGCCGATGGATTCCGCCTTGATCACGCCGGAAGTGGGATTCTTCACTGAAGTTATGGCGCCGCGTATGTCGGCGTGGAGCACCGACTCTTCGAACGCCAGGTCGCAGTCCGCGTCCATCGTGCAGTTTTCCATTATCAGATTGTCGCAGTAACACAACGGCTGGGTTCCGGAGATATGGCAGTTTATAAGATGCAGGTTCTTGGAGTGCCAGCCGAGATATTCCCCGTTGAGACGTGAGTTGCGCACGGTCACGTTCTCCGTCATCCAGAAAGCGTCGCGGCTGTTGATCTCGGCGTGGTCCACAGTCACGTCACGGCAGTACTGGAAAGAGTAATTTCCGTTCTGCCGGTAGCGGTCGATGTCGATGTTGTCGCAGTGCATGAAAATGTAGTCGGCATGGTCCACGACTACGTCTCTGATACGAATGTCGCGGCAATGCCACATTGTTTCGAGAGCGTTGGGGATGTTCACGCGTTCAAGCGCCATACGGTCCATCTCCCGGAACATTTTAGGAGCGTCCACCTGGGTATCCTTCATTTCCAGGTCGCGGCAATACCACAGAGCCGCGCGTGCCCCTTCGGTAAACAGGCATTTCTCTATGTAGAAACGATCCACGTGCCAGAAGGGGTATTTGCCTTCGAAACGGCAGTTGACGGCTCGGATGTCCCGGCATTCTTTCAACGCCGATTCTCCGGCGAGTACGGTGACGTTGTCAAGCAACAAATCATGTTCGGCAAAGAACGGACGTTCGCCGCCCGTCACATAATCCTTAATCTCTTTCATGGTGGTTCATGTTTGATCTTCACCGGATCCTGCGGTTCGGAAAGATCCGGTATTTATATTACGTATCATCCATGTGAATATTTTAAAGGATTCGCCGCCATGGGCTACCACATTTACCGCAATGCCTACCCCGTTTCCGGAAGCCGCGGGCCGTACGCTGTGATCGCACAAAGTTATGCGCTGATTCACAGACGAAAAATTATTTTGCCAAATGAAAAAAAAGTTGTACCTTTGCAAGCCGATTATATCCAATAATAGGGCCCTCTTGGGGAGGCGTATGTGTGATTGGCCTCGCAATGCGCTGAAAGAGAGGGACAAACAAATTTTAACCCAACTTAAAAAGTGGATACATTAAGTTACAAAACGCAAAGCGCAACACCCGCCACAATAGAGAAGAAGTGGGTGTTGATCGATGCGACCGATATGGTTCTTGGCCGTCTCTGCTCAGAGGTGTCCAAGATACTTCGTGGCAAGAACAAGCCCGAGTTCACCCCGAACATGGACTGCGGTGACTACGTGATCATCATCAACGCCGACAAGGTTATCCTTAACGGCGGCAAGATGGAAAAACGCGAATATCTGCGTTTCACAGGCTATCCCGGCGGCCAGCGCGCCTACACTCCCGGTGATCTGATGAAGAAGTCCTTCAAGGTCACCATGCAGGGCAAGCATCCGTTGTTCATCAAGGTCGTTAAGGGCATGCTTCCCAAGACAAAGCTCGGCGCTGCCCAGCTGACCAACCTGCACGTTTTCAATGGTCCCGATCATCCCTTCGCCGACAAGAATCCGGAAGTTCTTGACCTTAACAAAAAGAAGTAATTAGAAGATGGAAAAGATTAATGCCATAGGCCGTCGCAAGGCCGCAGTTGCCCGTGTTTACCTCACCGAAGGAACCGGCAAGATCGTGATCGACAAGCGCCCGCTGGAAGTTTACTTCCCCTCTTCGATTCTTCAGTACGTCGTTAAGCAGCCTCTGCTGGCTCTGGACCAGGTGGAGAAGTACGATATTTACGCGCATCTGGACGGCGGCGGTTACAAAGGTCAAGCCGAGGCCCTGCGTCTGGCTATCGCCCGCGCTCTCGTGAAAGTCAACGCCGACGACAAGAGCGTCCTGCGTAAGGAAGGCTTCATGACCCGCGACTCCCGTGAGGTTGAGCGTAAAAAACCGGGTCGTCCCAAGGCTCGCAAGCGCTTCCAGTTCAGCAAGCGTTAAATTGTATTTTTGTCAGATTGGCCGCGCCGCC
The DNA here is from genome assembly GCA_900554845.1 of uncultured Bacteroidales bacterium. Classification (GTDB taxonomy): domain Bacteria; phylum Bacteroidota; class Bacteroidia; order Bacteroidales; family Muribaculaceae; genus Lepagella. The sequence goes on from USIY01000327.1 coordinate 2,129, forward strand.
TGACGGAATGGCCGTCTGAACAGTGTTTAGTATCTAAATTCCCGAGATGGCTTCGTTCCCTACCCGGGAATTGTTAACCCCAAGAACGTAAACAATCAAACAAAAGAATGGCAACACCTACATTCGAACAACTCGTTGAGGCCGGATGTCACTTCGGACACCTCAAACGCAAATGGAATCCCGCCATGGCTCCCTACATCTTCATGGAGCGCAACGGTATCCACATCATCGACCTCTATAAGACAGCAGCAAAGATCGAGGAGGCAAGCAGCGCACTGCGCCAGATGGCCAAGAGCGGCAAGAAGGTCCTCTTCGTAGCCACCAAGAAACAGGCCAAAGAGGCTATCGCCGAGAAAGCCAAGGCTGTCGGCATGCCTTTCGTTATCGAGCGTTGGCCGGGCGGCATGCTCACCAACTTCCCCACCATCCGCAAGGCCGTCAAGAAGATGACAACCATCGACAAGATGACCAAGGACGGAA
>USIY01000328.1 GCA_900554845.1 uncultured Bacteroidales bacterium
CATGACCCAATAGAGCTGTGGGGAAATCATCCTCGTGAGAGGAATTTTCGCAGACGCTATCTGACCCTGAAGCTGCTCCTGCGCCCCGCCAAGCCATGCGTCCATGAACGGGGAAAGATAGTTTTCAAGTTCGGGATATGATGTGAGTATCGGGAATATATCCTCGTATGGCCGGCATAGAAACTCAATCGCATGGGGGAAGGTGCAATACTCGCCGTCCTTGTAAATGCGGAGGAACCATATTATAGCGGCCAGTAATATTATCGGGGATTCCACAAAGAAGTCGCCCTGCTTGCTCACCCACGTTTTGTTAAGGTTGAGCATTATGGTGTAGGCCGACTCGTATGCGTCGGAAATGTCTGTCATAAACTCCGGGGCTATCGGATTGCACCGGTGTGAGCGCATCGGGTCATCGAAGTTGATCACACGGAATTCAGGCACAACTCCTTTGTAATCTTTTGTGTGAGCGTTCAGATGATTCATCGCTATGACAGACAGATCCGGAAACTTGAAATCATAGATATAAGCACTGTAACCCTTTTCTATACACTGTTTTATATAGTTGTTCACTACGGCGTATGACTTGCCGGAACCGGGGGTGCCGAGGACTATTGTGGCGCGGAACGGGTTTACCACGTTTATCCATCCCTTGTTCCACCGCTTATTGTAGTAGAAACGAGTGGGGAGATTCACGGAATAGTCGTTGGTCTTCAGTTCCGTCTCCTGCATGAACGATTCGTTCTCGTTGTTGAAACGGTCGTCCATCAGGTTGCCTTTCAGCATACGGCCCATCCATACGCCTCCGAACAGCAACGCCACATATCCCGTAACGGTACATATTATATAGGAGTAAAGCCATTCTTTGGCCGGCATCCACCAGCAACCGAAATAGAGGAACATACCTGCGGTGATGGCGATTATTATATGTTTCCACCGGATGCTCTCTTTCTTGACCCCTTTCGTGCCGAAACACGAAAGGGCGAGAAGGAGAAGCGCGAACCATTTTGCGTTGTTGGGATTGTGGAACAGTCCGCAGGCATTGTCCAGATTGTTCAGTATCTTGTACGCGGTGGTATAGAACCATCCGCTTTCCACGGTCTTTATGCCCGTGAACCAAAGCATATTCGCGGCCACAAGCACAAAACTTATGCCGCGCATGAAGTCCATTATGTTGGCTAACGCCCGGAGGTCGTCTTCCTGTTGGCTCATAATATATTGAAATTGAAGTTGAAAATTACAGTCTGGGGCCACGGCGTTTTTTCTTCTTACGCCGCTGCATGGCGCGGTAGAAGGCTTCCTCCTCCGCATCAAATCCGGGGCCGGTATGGAACAGATCAAGACCGGGAATTGAAGGCATCTCGTCATAAGCTGATGTGTCGCCCTGCCGGAACTGCTGTTGCGCCTGACCTTGACCGGGCTGCTGCCCCTGAGATGTGCCGCCGGTTGTCTGTTGCCCTGCCGTATTGGATTGAGCGTTGCCCGAATCGGGTTGCTGGCTGTCGGGTTGAGACGGTTGAGTATCAGGCTGCGGTTGTTCCTGTCGGGTATCCGGCTGAACGGGTACAACAGAAGGTCTTTCTCCGGCTGTGAACCACTGTTCAAGAGCGTTGGCAGAGAACTGTCTGCCAAGACGCGAACCGTTAAGGACAGTCCTTGTATTGTGGTCTATGAATGTCGCGCCGTATATGCGCCCGGTATCGGTATGGCGCAGAATAAGGTCGATATTCCTCTCTTTGAGTCTGGTGATGAAATCATCCTTACCCAAAGATTCAGCCATTGCCTCCGATACGGATTGCTTGGTCGGACGGATGTCGATGTTGTCTTTCGCTCTCTCCATACGGCTGTCTATCGCCGTGCGGCTGGCGAACTTGCCGAGGCGCGACGCCTTGAACGGTGATGCTATTGTATTGCCGTTGTCGTCAGTGGCGAAATAGACAAGACCGTGATACTCCCGTCCGTTGACCCTGCCGTCGGTCTGTTCACACCTTATATTATATATGCCGAGAATTGCGTTGTACTCGCCGATGGTCTGGAACTTGTAGCGCATACCTACCATTTTGACCGTGTTGGCAACCTGCCGCTTGATGTCGCCGGAAAGGTCGATTTTCCTGATGGGCATATCGGGTGTGATTTTCTGACGCTCGGCTGTATGAAGGTTGTACTTCCTCTCCAGCTCCCGGCATATATCCTTGCTGCGGTAGAAATTGTTTCTGTCGGAAACGGCCTTGCCGTCAGTTCCCACACGGAGGGCGACTATATGGATATGGTGCCTGTCAATGTCCATGTGTTTGAAAATCAGATAAGGCATATCCCCCAGACCCATTTTCTGCATATACTCGTGAGCCAGCGCTGTATAATCTGTATCGCTCAGCCGGTCGTCGGGATGCGGATTCAGGGATATGTGCATCATCGGTCTCTCGGTCTTCGTATGCGAGGGCATCCAGCGCATGAAATCTTCATATACACGGTGGATATTCACAGTGCCGGAACCGTCATTGTATATTTTGTTGGTGTCGAGCAACCTCCCTTTTTCCTTGTTGATTTGTAGGCTCGACACCGGGGCGCCTTGCCGCATTTCTGCGGTAGGTTTCCCCGAGT
>USIY01000329.1 GCA_900554845.1 uncultured Bacteroidales bacterium
GTCTGTCGAGAGCCCACGCCGGCGACTCGGTGTTGATGGTGGCGTATTCCGACACCTTGACATCCTTGTAAAGGTCGCGGTACCAGGAATCGATGTCCTCCACCATGTCGGTGCGCACCTGATTGCTGCGGTCGATGCGGCGTTTAAGCGCCAATGCCTCCACCGGATCTATATCCGGATCGCGGATGATATCCTCAAGATGCCACTGCACTGCATCCACCCAATTCTTGGCGTAAAGGATATGTTCGAAGGTTCCTTCCGAATAAGGATTGACACACGGCGCATCCACATTATCGGTCTTATGATAGTCGGCTACGCTGCGGTCAAAAACTTCTATGGCGTTGCTTATTGACATGGTAAATTCTATTTTGGGGAGTTTTTTAACTCCAGATGAATATTTAAAAAGCAAAAATAGCAATTTATGGAAAAAAGGCAAAAAAAAATTCGTAAATTTGCAGTGATGGAACAAAAAATCGAAAAATACACCTACACCCGGTCGCTGTGCATGCTGCTCTACCGCGCCGTGGCGACGGAAGCCCCGGGAAAAGTGCTCCGGATAGAGCACTCCATTTCCCACGGGCAATATTGCTGTCTGCTGGAAGCGGACGGCACGGTGTCGAAGACATCGCGCGAGCTCGCGGAACGTATCAGACAGACAATGCGAAGGCTTGTCGAGATGGATCTTCCTTTCGAACGACATGTCTGCACGCGTGCCGAAGCCATTGACATTTTCCGTCGGCAAGGACTACTCGACAAAGTGGAGTTGCTGGAGACCGTCCCCGGCTACGAGAACGTATATTATACGCTGGACGGCATCGCAGATTCATACGTGGACGACCTCGTGGACCGCACAGGGCAGCTGAAAGTGTTCGATTTACGTCTTTTCAAGGACGGTCTTCTTCTGCTCGGCCCCGATCCTAAGAATCCCTCAGTGCCGGCGTTGCCTGTGAAACAGACAAAAATGTACCGCGCTTTCCAGCAGAGCCTGGAGTTCAACAGCGTGATAGGAATAAGCTGCGCCGCACAGATGAACCGTACCGTCCAGAACGGAGACACGGCCATGCTTATAAATGTGGCTGAAACGATGCATACCAAATTGCTGGGCCGCATCTCCGACGACATAATGCGACGTCGCCGTAAGGACGGAACTTCCGTAATCCTCCTGGCAGGTCCTTCTTCCTCAGGGAAGACCACCACATGCAAACGTCTGGCGCTGCAGCTCATGACAAACATGATGCGTCCGAAAATGATTTCTTTGGACGACTATTTCGTGAACCGCACGCAGACCCCTCTGGACGAAAACGGCAAATACGATTATGAAAGTCTTTACGCCCTGGATCTGGAGCAGTTCAATTCCGATATCAACGCATTGCTGCGCGGCGAACAGATAAATCTCCCCACCTATAGTTTCGCCAAAGGCGAACGTGTCCTTCAGGACCGTCCCCTCAAACTTCAGAAGGACGACGTCCTCCTGATTGAAGGGATCCATGGACTCAACCCCGAGCTGACAACCAGTATTCCCGCCGACAAAATTTATAAGGTTTACGTATCGGCCCTTACCTCAATGCGTATCGACGACCACAACTGGATTTCCACGGCCAGCAACCGGCTGCTTCGCCGGATGGTACGTGATTCGAAATACCGCGGCACTTCCCCCGCCGAGACTCTGGACCGCTGGCCCTCCGTGCGCCGGGGAGAGGACAAATGGATATTCCCTTTCCAGGAGAACGCTGACGCCGTCTTCAATTCATCGCTTATATTTGAACTGGGCGTCATGAAGGATTATCTGTTGCCGTTGCTTATGAGCGTCCCCGGCGACAACCCTCACTTCCAGGAAGCGCGAAGACTCGCCGATTTCCTCAATTACTTCCTCTCCATTCCGGCCGACCAGGTTCCCTCAAACTCTCTCTTGCGCGAGTTCCTGGGAGGATCCTCTTTCCATTATTGATTGGATAACCGACATTCCCTCTCCTGAAAGCACCGATGAAAGAATTCTCACAGGAAGATATTGAAAAGATCGAACAGTTGATCGACGACCAGAACCGCGAGGCCGTGCTTGCCGAACTTAAAGGGATGCATACGGCCGACATCGCCGAGCTGTTCCAGCATCTGAACCTGCATCAGGCTGAATGGGTGTTCGAGCTGATTCCCGAACGCGAGCAGAAGGCCGACGTCCTCATGGAACTCGACGAGGAGGACCGCCGTAAACTTCTGGAGGGAATGGACCCCGAACAGATCGGCCATTACATCGATCTGCTGGATACCGACGACGCCGTGGACCTTATCCAGGAACTGGACGAGGAGGACCGCGACGAGGTGATCCAGAACATAGACGACGTGGAGCAGGCGGGCAATATCGTCGACCTGCTGCAATACGACGAGGACACCGCCGGCGGCCTCATGGGCACGGAGATGATCGTGGTGAACGAGAACCTCTCGATGCCCGAATGCCTCAAGGAGATGCGCCGCCAGGCGGAGGACATGGACGACATATACTACATCTATGTGGTGGACGACGACCAGCGGCTCCGGGGCATCCTTCCGCTGAAGAAGATGGTGACCCACCCTTCGGTATCGAAGATAAAGCA
>USIY01000330.1 GCA_900554845.1 uncultured Bacteroidales bacterium
TAATTACTTGGAGTGAAGGCGCCGTTCTCATAACCGCGCAGGCCGATCGTCTCGGTGGCGTAGCCATAGTTTCCCGTCATGCCGTCGCCTCCGAAATAGTATGTCTCGAACGGTGTCTTCAGATGTTTTGTCCATGAACCGATCAGACCGAAGTCTGCGCGGGTCATGAGTACCAGAGTCCATTTGCCGTCGGGATCGGTGAGCGGCGTGAATGTTTTGCTCTTGAACGAAAGTTTCCAGTAGTCAAGCCATTTGTACATTTTTGCCGTGGCGTCCTGGCGCTGGTCCTCTGTAAGGCTCGTGTCTGCCGACATTTCCGCCAGACGCGCCCAGTTCTTTTTGCCGAACAGATTGGCGGGAGGCGTGCAGGTGAAGTTCAGGCTGAAGGATGATCCTCGACGTGTGTAAATCGGGTTGTCGATACTGGTACGGCTAAGGTTAAGACTAAGAGTGAGAGCGTTGGATGTACCGTTCTGGAATGTCCGGCTTATGTACCACCAGTCTTTCAGGTAATACCATCGGTAACCCAGCATGGCCTGGAACTGGAAGAAGTCGTCGGGCCATGTAAGACGTGTTCCGAAACCGATGTTGACGCCCGCTGTCTGCAGTACTTTGTTTGGGTCGTAGGCGTTAAGGTAATAATTGTTGGAATTATAGTTGGTGCCGTACATGTACTGGTAGTAGTAGGCGTTCTGATAACTGTTGGCCCACTGATTGTTGTAGAACTGCGAGTTGATGCCTGTTGCCCGGGAGAAGTCAGCCGAAACGGAGAGTGAATTGGGACGGCTTCCGCCTATCCAGGGATCGAAGAACGATATGGAGTAACTCTGGTAATACTTGGCGTTGGTCTGTGCCGAGATGGAGAAAGTCTGTCCGTCGCCGCGCGGAATGATGCCCCGGTAGGCGCTGGGGTTGAAGAGGTTCTTCATCGAGAAGTTGGAGAACGACAGCGCCACCTGTCCGGTGACACCGGTCTGTCCCCAGCCGAACGACAGCTGAACCTTGTCGTTGGCCTTTGACTCAAGATTGAAAATGATGTCCACCGTACCGTCGGATTCGTTGGGCTCCGGCCGGATATCCATATTTTCAGGGTTGAAGTGGCCGCCGGCGGCGATCTCGCGCGCGGAACGCATCAGATCCGACTTGCTGAACAGGTCGCCTGGACGCACACGGAGCTCGCGGCGGATCACCTTCTCGTAGAGCTGGTCGTTGCCATTGATCACGATACGGTTGATTCGAGCCTGCGGACCCTCGATCACGCGCATCTGCAGGGCGATGGAATCCCCGTGGATGCGTTCCTCAATGGGAATCAGGTTGAAAAAGAGGTAGCCGTTGTCCGTGTAGAGGCTGGCCACGGCGTCATCGTCCTCATTGGTGCGCTTGTTCAGCATCTTCTGGTTATATACGTCGCCGGGGTACATTCCCAGGACGGTGTTGAGGGTTTCCGTAGGGTAGACCGTGTTGCCCACCCAGTCGATGTCCGAAATATAATATTTCTTTCCTTCGTCAACAGTGAGGTAAATGTCCACAGTCTTGTCGTCGAATTTGGCGACAGAGTCGTGGGTGATCTTCGCGTCGCGGTAACCCATCTCGTTGTACTTGTCGATTATTCGCTGGCGGTCATCGGCAAAATCCTGATCAACGAACTTTTTCTGGCTGAAGATCTTGAGAATGTCGCTTTTCTCGTTGGTCTTCTTCATGGTGCGTTTGATCTTGCGGTCGGACATCACCTCGTTGCCATCGATGTAGATTTTATGCACCTTCACCTTTGAATTACGGTCAACGTTCACGGTGAGGATCGCATGGTTCTCCTTGCTGAGGTCGGGCTGCTGCGTGATGGTTATCGTAGCGTTCTTGAAGCCCTTTTTGTTGTAATAGTCCTGGATTATCTGCTTTGCCCGGTTTATGATGTTGGGGGTCAGCTGCTGGCCTTCCACCATTCCGAGGCGTTCGTTGAGATCCTTCTTCTCGCCTCCCTTGGCGCCGACGAAATCCATACGCGACATTCTGGGCTGCTGTTTCAGATATATGTCGAGCCACACCTTGTCGCCGGCGATTTTGTCGACGTTTATCTTAACTTCGGAGTAAAGTCCTTGACGCCAAAAGCGCTTCACGGCGTCGGTGATGTCAGCTCCGGGAATAGTGACTTTGTCGCCTATCGACAATCCGGAGTAACCGATCACCACGTAATCGTCGGCGGTCTTGAGGCCGGAAGTCTTGATTCCGGCTATTTCGTAGGTTTTTGGCAGAGGAGAATATATCACCTCCGGATCATAAATAGTGTCGACCGGCGTCTCGGGCTGCAAAGGCAGTTCGAGCAATTCCTGTGCGTTAAGCAGGGGAACCGCGACGACAGACAGGAGAGAGAACGCTAAAATACGGGCAATATGATGTAGGGTCTTCATTCTGATGTGAGTGAGCTTTGTATTTGGTCGGAAGTCTTTCCGAAACGGCGTTCGCGATTGTGGTACTGGAGGATGGCTTCGGTGAAATCGGCTTCATTGAAGTCGGGCCACAGCACAGGGGTGAAATATAGTTCGGCATACGCAATCTGCCAAAGCAGGAAATTGGAGATGCGCTGCTCT
>USIY01000331.1 GCA_900554845.1 uncultured Bacteroidales bacterium
GGACATACAGCCCGGAAAGTGGGACACAGCCGTGGGAGGGCACGTGGACTACGGCGAGGAAATTCCGGCGGCATTACGGCGTGAAGCCCGCGAAGAACTCGGTCTGACTGAATTCCAGCCTCTTTTCATCATCAGTTACATCTTCGAATCGGAACGCGAACGCGAATATGTGAATGTTTTCACAGCGATTGTCAAAGCGGACGATGTGGTTCCTTCCGATGAACTTGAAAGTGGCCGTTTCTGGACTGTAGATGAGATAGAGGACTCCATCGGCCGCCATATCCTCACCCCGAACTTTGAGAATGAATATCGGACCGTTCTGAAACCTTATCTGGCTAATTCATAATAGCATGGCGGATATAGAAATGAACGACCTTCACCCTTTGACGGAGGGAACGGACATAAAAAGAAAGAGTCCGTTGATCATAGCCGGGCCATGCAGCGCCGAGAGCGAAAGCCAGATGCTTGCCACGGCGCGGGAACTGTCGACAAACGGAATAGGCGTCTTCCGTGCCGGATTATGGAAACCGCGTACACGGCCGGGATGTTTCGAAGGAGTAGGCTCCGTCGGCATTCCGTGGATGCACCGCGTCAAGGAAGAGACAGGCATGCTGACAGCCACAGAAGTGGCCAACCGGCAGCATGTGGAATGCGCCATCGACGGAGGAGTGGACATACTCTGGATAGGGGCCCGTACTTCCGCCAATCCTTTCGCCATGCAGGAAATAGCTGATGTAGTGGCCGAAAAGAAATTCAACGGCCCGGTATTGGTGAAGAATCCTGTCAATCCTGATCTGGAACTGTGGATAGGAGCCTTGCAACGTCTCTACAACGCAGGAATCCGCAAATTATGCGCCATACACCGAGGATTCACCGCCTATGGCACTCATCTATACCGCAATGTGCCTCACTGGCAGATAGCGCTTGAATTGCGCAGACGTTTTCCACAACTGCCCATAATATGTGATCCGAGCCATATCGGCGGCAAAAGGGAACTTATCGCTCCGTTGTCGCAACAGGCTCTTGACATGGGTTTCGACGGCCTTATGATCGAAAGCCACTGCAATCCCGACAAAGCCTGGAGCGACGCCGCACAACAGATCACTCCGGAAACACTTGTCAAGATTTTGAATTCTTTGGTTGTCCGGGACCAGAAGGAATCAACGGAAAGTCTTGAAGTGTTGCGCAGTGAAATCGACCGGATCGACAATGAATTGCTGGAGGTACTCAACCGCCGTATGCAGGTATGCCGTGAAATAGGCCGTTACAAGAAGGAACATTCGATGCCGGTGGTACACGCACGACGATACGGCGATATTATGTCATCTCGAGTGGAGGCGGCTGTAAACATGCACATGGACGCCGATTTTATGCGCTCCATATTGAGTGCAGTTCATGAAGAAGCGGTCCGTCAGCAGATCGAAATACTCAACGGCAGCGACATCACGGAATAATAATAACTATAAGATTTATAAGATTTATAAAACTTATAAGACTTATACGATTTATATTCTTATAGTTACGAACTAACAGGAATAATTTTTCAAAAAAATTGTTCCTGTTAGTTTGTAATTTCAAATATTAGTATTAATTTTGCGGTGTAGTTCAATACACCACTACACCAAATAAAATCTAAAATCAAAATTAACTAATATGAAACGCAAATTATTCATGATTCTGGGGGTAGTTCTGACCGCTGTAAGTGCAAACGCACAACTTCTGTGGAAAGTGACATATCCGGACAGCGACAAGGTGTCCTATATATTGGGTACCCATCATTTCGCGCCTGTTACATTTCTGGACTCCATACCAGGTTTTACCGATGCCTTGAACAATTCCACTAAAGTATACGGCGAGATAGACATGGATCTGATGATGAAGCCCGAGACTCTGATGGCGATGCAGAAAATGATGATGGCACCGGCGGACAGTACTTTGGACAAGGTTCTGGACGCCGCCCAGATGGATAAACTTCAGCGTACATGGGCCAAATACGGTCCGGAGCAAATGCCGGTGCAGATGCTTCCGATGCTGAAACCCGCGGCCATTTCCACACAACTCGCGGCCGGCATGGCCCTGAAGGTTCTGCCTCCTATGGATCTGACGCAAGGTATTGACCAGACCGTACAAATTAAGGCAAAACAAGCCGGCAAGCCCGTAGCAGGACTCGAGACTGTCGAATTCCAGACTTCCATGCTGATGGGTGCTCCTATCGCCGAACAGGCAGAGGATCTGATGGACACGATCGACAACATCGACAGCGAGGCCGACAAGGTCGTGAAGCTCACCAACGCTTATCTGAAACAGGATATGCAGGCGTTGGAAAACATTGTCAGCGAGTCGCAGGCAAAGGATCCTACCGCACAGGAAAAACTTATCACATCACGCAACCGCACATGGGCAGGCATCCTGAAGAATGAAATGAAAACCACACCCCTTCTGGTGGTTGTAGGCGCAGGTCATCTGCCCATGCAGGAAGGTCTTCTGCAACTTCTCCGTAACGCCGGATATACGGTAACTCCCGTTAAATAGGGATATTCAGTTAATGACTAACTAATTATTTGCCAATGTCATAGATATTTCG
>USIY01000332.1 GCA_900554845.1 uncultured Bacteroidales bacterium
TTGGCTTGGCGACAGATGCCGCTTAGCCTATATTCAATTTTTAACGAACTATTGAAAATAAGAATCTAATCAATAATGCTGAAAATATACAATTATTTTCGCTAATTTTGCAGAGAAAATTAAGAAATATATGAAGATAGCGATAGTTGCCGCAATGGACAAGGAGCTTAAACTGCTTCTTGAGCTGATGCCTGATCATTCGTATAAGGAAGTGGAAGGTCAGAAGGTCTACGAAGGAAAAATAGGAAGTCACGAGGTGGTGCTGTCGAAATGCGGCATAGGCAAAGTGAATTCAGCAATCAGAACATACAGGCTGATACATGAATATCATCCGGATCTGGTAATAAACAGCGGAGTGGCCGGAGGCGCCGATGCAGCCGTGCCCATAGGGACAGTATTGGCGGCGTCGGGGGCAGGCTATCACGATGTGTGGTGCGGACCCGGAACACAGCATGACGAGGCCGACGGATTTCCGAAAATATTCCTCCCTTACGACAAAGGAATGAAAATAGTAGAGGACTTGAAAAATGAAAATCCTGAGCTTCAGACCGGAATCATCGCGACCGGCGACACTTTCATCACTTCTCCGGAGGAAATCGCCAAGATCAGGGCCTCGTATCCCGATGCCAAGGCGTGTGATATGGAGTCTGCGTCGATAGCACAGACATGCGCCGCGTGCAATGTCCCTTTCATGGTGGTGCGCGTGATCAGCGACACTCCCGGAAGCGGAAACAATTTTTCACAATATACTAATTTTTTCAATGAAGCTCCGGAAAAGACCTTCCGCATCCTGGAGCAAATGCTGTTAAGACTGGGCTGAAGATGAGAATTGCTTTACATCGTCAGCAATTAAAGAGCGCCATGCTGCCCATAGCGATGCTCGTGGGTGCTGTTTTTTACAAATGGATAGGTTATCTGACATTTTTGTCTCCCTATCTGATATTCATGATGCTTTTCATCACATATTGCCGTCTGGAACCCAAAGAGTTCAAGCCCCAGATGTCACAGCTCACTTTATTGGCGTTGCAGATGGTGTTGTCGACAGTTGTTTATCTGGTGCTGTTGCCTGCGGACCACACTGTGGCGGAAGGAGTGTTCATATGCGTGTTCATTCCGACGGCCACGGCTGCTCCGGTAATCACGTCAATGTTGGGCGGCAGTATATCCTATGTGGCGACTTATTCATTGATATGCAATACTTTCGTGGCCGTTGTCGGTTCGGTTGTCCTGGCGATAGTGGGAGATTTCCATACGATGGGTTTCATGGAATCCACACTCCATATAATGAAGAGAGTATTTCCGTTGCTTTTGCTGCCGATAGTAGCCGCATTGTCGTTGCGCTATCTATGGCCCTCGGCACATAGAGCGGTGGCGAAGTCCCAGCAGCTTTCTTTCTACATGTGGGTCATCGCGTTGCTGCTGATAGTGGGCAGTTGCGTAAGTTTTGTAATCCTGCACTGGAAAGAGAACGAACCGGGCACATTGATATGGCTTGTGCTCGGGTCGCTGGGGGTATGTCTGATTCAGTTTGTAGTGGGCCGGCGTCTGGGGGCATGGTTGGGCAGACGGGCTCAAAAACGGGGCGAATGTGTTGAAAATGATTTACGTGTGAGCTGCGCCCAAAGTCTCATGCAGAAGAACACCGTTCTGGCCGTATGGCTCGCTATGGCGTACATGACTCCTTTGGCATCGGTGGGACCGGCGTCATATATAGCTTGGCAGAACATTGTGAACTCATGGCAATTGTTCCGTCATGAGTCAAACAACATCAAAAACAAAAATTGAATTATGCATACAAGAGATGAAAAACTTGCGGCTATGGGCCGTTTCATGGATGTCCTTGACACACTTCGCGTGCAATGTCCCTGGGACCGTAAGCAGACCAATGAATCATTACGGGCCAATACAATCGAGGAGACATACGAACTGGCCGAAGCTTTGATGGCCGACGACAATACCAACATATGCAAAGAATTGGGAGACGTATTGCTGCATGTGCTGTTCTATTCGAAAATAGGAGAGGAGAAAGGGGCGTTTGATCTTGCGGACGTATGCAATAAGGAAACTGACAAATTGATATATCGTCATCCACATATCTATGGAGAGGTCCATGCCGACACTCCTGAAGATGTAAAAGCTAATTGGGAAAAGCTGAAAGAAAAGGAGAAGGGGGGCAACAAGACCGTGCTCGGAGGAGTGCCGTCCGCTTTGCCGGCCATGATCAAGGCGGCAAGAATCCAAGAGAAAGCGGCAAATGTAGGCTTTGACTGGGAGAAAAGAGAGGATGTCTGGAATAAAGTCAAGGAAGAGATATCGGAAGTTGAAACCGAAATCCAATCCAAGGACAAAATACGTCTGGAAGCGGAATTCGGGGATTTGCTGTTCGCGGTCATCAATGCCGCGCGTCTTTACGGTGTCAATCCTGAGAATGCCCTGGAACATACAAACCGCAAATTCATAGATCGTTTCAACTACATAGAGGCCGGAGCCAAGAAACAGGGCAAGCATGTGAGCGACTTGACCTTGGCTGAAATGGACGCGCTCTGGGACGAATATAAGAAGAATAAGGAATGATACTC
>USIY01000333.1 GCA_900554845.1 uncultured Bacteroidales bacterium
CGACAACGCAACTCAGGTAGTTGCCGCCGTCGCAGAAAAGACGTTTCTTGAAAAGGCTTTTCTTTTGCATGAACTGTTCACAACCGACGGATGCCGGAACGCCAACCGCAAGTCAAGGCACCTTTATGATCTGTACAAGATGCTTGAGGCCGGCGTTGCAGATAGTGCCATTCCAAATGATGAACTATGGGAAACCATACGCCATCATCGGGAAGTGTTCACCTCAATACGAGATGTTGACTACACACCGGATGTTCGCAAACGGATTACCCTCACTCCCCCGGAAAGCGTCATAGAGGAATGGAAGAATGACTATGACACAATGGTTACGAACATGATTTATGAAGATAAAGTTCCGACATTTTCCGACATCCTTGCTGGAGCCGCAAAAATCGAAAGTATGTTCAGGGACTGACGAGTAACATCCAAAGATATGGCGCAGCTTAACGATTTTATGACGAGGATTGACCTGTCGGTGCTGAATGATTATATCGCGGCTAATGGCAAGAGCGTTGTGTATGCCAAGGGCGAGAGGATTGTTCAGCAGGGGCTATTGTGTCGCTATGTGGGTGTGGTAAAGTCGGGATATTTCAAATATGTGGCGCTCAATTCAAAGGGGCAGGAAGTGGTGACTGGCTTCTCTTTCGAGGGTGAAGTGGTTACTGACTATGTGCAGGGATTCCTGTATGACCAGCCTTCGCTAACCTCTATTGTCGCTGGATGCGATGCCGAGGTTCAGCGTGTATCAGTGGAAGATGCACGACGGTTTATCATGGAGCGCAATCCCGGCTTTGTCGCCGAGGTTTCCTCCAATCTGTTGCAGGAGGCTTATTGCCGTTATCTGAATATGCTTGTAAAGACTCCGACAGAACGGTTCCGTGAACTTGCCTCCCGCTACGCCGGTGTCACACACAATCTGCCTATTCAGGAGATTGCCTCCTATTTGGGCATCTCACGCCGTCAGTTGCACCGCATCCGAGAGGCTGAAAGTGCCGCTGACGCCTTCGAATGTGAGGATATTTAAGAAAAATCTTCGCTCCATGCTGATTTTCATACTCTGATGGGACATTTGTCACATCGAATGTCGATTATTCGTTGTAACTTTGCATATGGCAACACTCTATAAGATATTGATTCTGTGTGTTGGCTTTGCTCTCTCCACTAACCTACGGGCGCAAAGTCAGGGGAATTCTATGCAAACAGACACAGGTCCGCTCAAAATTGAGCGCGATGCACTTGGCGCGGTGTATTATTGGATAGACAATAATGCGCTTGACCTTGCCCGAATAGATTATAGCGATTTATATGAAACATATATGACCCCGATTGAAGGGCAATTGTTCGAGGACTGTACTCAGATATTCATTGAGGGGAAACTTCGTTTAGAACCGACCTTTCTAAAAACATACAGTTATTGGGGTGGTCACACTTATGATGCTCCTGTCGATGGGGTACTTGGCAATGATTTCAGACGGATAGAGGTCTATTTCTATCCTGATGCGGTAAAAACGGATTCCGTAACATACTCCGTAAGGGGGCGAACAAAGGCGAAGAAGAATGTCTGCGATTTTTCGGGAGAAGTCAAAATCAAAAAAATCTACCATGTTTTTGAGCGTGACGCCGTTTCTCCTGACTACTATAAAATTATCGCTGATTATTCGCTTAAGGAAGATTCTACACAAAATGGAAGCGGATTGTTTCACGGTATATTGGGGGCATACGGATATGTAACGAATGATGCACCGGAAATCATTAAGGTGGATAACACAGATCAGGACGGCGATGGATATATGAACCGCTCCTGTGTCGGCACATGGCAAAGCTACAAGGATCCTGCGACAGTAAAACGCTGTATGTGGGGAGATAACCGTCTGCCATTCCGCTTTGATTTTGATATAGGAGCCGGAGAAATCCGCATTAATTCCAAATATGCCTCACCAGAATGGGATAGATTCATGCAATGGAAAGACCTTGATATTGTTGAACCCGAAAGCGGCGACAGTCGTGCAACATACAAGAATCCGTGGTGGTAATGAAACTGACTGATAAACGATTTTGGAAATTTGAGGCAATGATGCTACTTTTTGGTGTCATATTGTTATGCCAAATGTTAGTTGTGCTTATATGTAACGGAGCCGAGTTTGAATCGTGCAACGGGGCCGTGCTGATATTACTGTTTCCTGCGTTATGCCTTTATTTTGTTATATCCGGCGTTCCGACATGGCTGGTGTATAAAGGAAATTCTTGGCTGAGGCTTGCGGGATGGTTGTATCTGTTTTCTGCTGTGCTGCTGATTGTGCCGCTTTTAATATTCTTTTATGACTGGAATACTGTTACAGCAAATATACGACCGGACAATATACCTGCGGATGAGGGCAAATACTTTACAGACAACGAATTTATAATTATTATTTGTGCAGTATGGGCGGCTCTCCTAATTATCCCCACGTTGATTACCTCGTATCTTACCAAGCGATGGATTGTAAATACTAAGATTGCTGATAATTGAAATATGAAAAAGTGGCAGAAAATAGTAGGTGTTATAACCTTTGGAGCGATTGGCATTTACGAAT
>USIY01000334.1 GCA_900554845.1 uncultured Bacteroidales bacterium
AAACGACTCACTCCCTTAACTTTCATCATCCTCGTCGTCATCGTCTTCCCAATCCCATTTGAAGAGCTCAATTTTGGCATCCTCGTTTACCGGACGGGTCAGATCCCAGTCCTGTCCATTGATTTTGGCTGCCAGAACGTCAGCGGCAAAGCGCGGGCTGATGCTCTCGGCTATCTGTAAAGGAGTGGTTCCTTCGGCGTACTCTCTGACGCCTCCGTCCGGAAATGTAATCTTTATCATTGATATTCAAATATATACATTGTCATATGGGCACCCTCGGAGCCCGAGGATGCCTAATCGGCCACAAAATTAGCAAATTTCCCACAATTTTCCAAGAGCAAAACGACTCACTCCCTTAACTTTCATCATCCTCGTCGTCATCGTCTTCCCAATCCAGGAAGTAAGTGTCGGCATAACTTGCCTCCTCGCGGAATTCGGCGAGTTTGCGTCCGTCGCGTTTGGTGGGACGTCCCAGACCCTTCCGTCGGTCGACGAAACCGGAAATTTTGGTCATTTCCAAAAGCTCGTATTGCGAAGGGGCCGTGATGTTCTCAAGATATTCGGGCACGAGCTTTGCTCCGAGACGGTTCGGCGCGAGCTGCAGAACGCGGAACGTATAAGTTATCGGAGGTTTGCGCACATCGATCACATCGCCCACTTTGATAGTGCGCGAGGGTTTTACGGTTACTCCACCCACGGAGACGCGCCCTTTCTTGCAGGCGTCGGTGGCGATGGTCCTGGTCTTGAACACACGCATGGCCCACAGCCACTTGTCTACTCTTTCCTCTGCTGCCATATGATTTTACTGTTTTGCGGTGGTGCGTTCCAGCGACAGGACCTGCCGACCGCCGTTGTCGAACAACAGCACCTCCGAAGGACTAACGGGTTTGGCGTGGCTCGCCTCCTCGAGCGCAACTATAAGGGATGTCTCGTAATTCATGTCAGGGCAGGCCATATGGCTCATGGAGATGGCGCTGAAAGATATGGAGTTGGCCTCCTCCATGTTGATCTCCATGTTGCCGTTAAGGATGTTGCATCCTGTATTGCCGTGCAGTTTCCCTTCGTCCACATCGATCACAAGCTTCATGTCCGGAACGTCTATTTTCTCTTTCCCTATGGAGGTGACCCGCCATGTCCCGTTCAAAAAGTCGAAATTCTGGTGCATCAACGTAAGCACAGGGACATGAGCGCTGTTGTAGAACTGCATGAAATATTCCGATCCCCGGACGTTCCAGGTGTAGTATTTCGTCTCGCCGAGGGCGCGGTTGATCTCGGCGTCGGTAATGCCCGGGAGGGCACAGTCCATCATAGTAGAGGCCACTTTGTCGAAACTCAGGGTGGAGTCGGCGGGATTATAGCTGTACGCGGCGTTGATCACATTGCATCCGTTGGATCCATAGACCCGTTTCTGCGCCGGCACGAATTTAAGGAAGGGTGCTTTCTCGCCCACGGCGTCCTTGCCGAAGACGGTCTGGATGCTCCAGTCCCCTTTCACGACACCCTGACGGATCTCGTCGGGGGAATAGGTACGCGTGTCCTGTTGTTGCGCTATTATCTCGCGGTCGTGGGGGAGGATCGGCTCCTCCTTGGGCGCCTGGCCGCTCTTTTCGGTTTTCTTGAAAATGCCGCAGCCTGTCATCAGCATGCCGGCGGCCAATATTATCGTAACTTTGTAAAGGTTCTTCATGTTCCGGTTTTTATGATTATTCTCCCCAGTGTTTGCGAAAGGGATATTTTGTTGGGCGCAACAGGAGCCGCAGGGACGTGGAATAGAACAGGTAGTTCCATCCCCAGTTGGTCAGGACGCTCAGTTTGTTGCGCATGCCCATGATTGAAATCAGGTGAATGAACATCCATACCATCCATGCGAAGAATCCGTTGAAACTGAAATTTTTAAGGTCGGCCACCGCTTTCTTTTTCCCGATTGTGGCCATGGATCCTTTGTCATGATAACGGAAAGGGGTCTTGAATTCGCCGCAGTTGAGGTTGTCCGCGAGATTCTGCGCCTGCTGGATGGCTGGCTGCGCCATCTGAGGATGGCCGTGGGGATAGTCCGGCGTGGTCATCAGGCATATGTCGCCCACGGCGTAGATAGAGTCCTGGAATCCCGGCACACGGTTGAATTCGTCGACGATGATTCTGTTGCCGTGGCCTATGCATTCCTTGGGAAGACCCGGCATCGGCTCGCCCATGACGCCGGCGGTCCATATCAGCGTCTCGAAATACTCTTTATGACCGTCGGCAAAAGTGACGTACTTGTCGGTGTAGTCCTTCATAATTGTGTTGAGCCGGACGTTCACCATGAGCTTCTCAAGTGAACTGTGGGCGTACCGGCGGCTTTTGGGACTCATGGCGCCGAGCAGCGAGCCGGTTCCTTCCACAAGAGTGATAGTGACATCATCGGGCTCCAGTTCGGGATATTCCTTCTTAAGGATGTATTTTTTCATTTCGCCGAGGGCTCCGGCGATCTCCACTCCCGCGGGACCTCCCCCCACCACCAGGAAGCTGAGAAGTTGTTTGCGGCGCGTTCGGTCCTTGCACAGGGCCCCGCGTTCCAGTCGGTCCAGAAT
>USIY01000335.1 GCA_900554845.1 uncultured Bacteroidales bacterium
GTACTCGCCGGAGGATTGGAGATCCTCCTTTCCATTGCACGGTACTCGCCGGAGGATTGGAGATCCTCCTTTCCATTGCACGGTACTCGCCGGAGGTTGGAAACCTCCTTTCCATACCATACGATACAAAATTAGCATAAATTATATTAAAACTATCGGAAACGGGCAAAAATAATAGATTTTTCAAGCACAAATCTATTAATCATCTATTGCATATATTGCAAATTCATTGGCTTTTATTTAATTTTGCGACATCAAAAATAAAGGTTAAATAAAATTGTGGCAGGACAAAACCGCAACCTCCTGCACGGACACCAACATTAAAAAAGTCGCATGAAGGCTTCATACTAACTACAGCCTCTTTCAGCGGCCAGACATTGACTCAATTAAAAACTAACTGACATAACACATAACTATGAAGCATTTGAAAACGATCGCAGCGGCGTTTATGGCGATATCCATGGCCGGCTGCTCGCAGGACCAGGTCGGTCCCGACACACCAACACCTCCCGAAGACGGGTTCTACTCCACGATCTCGTTCAAACTCCCGACCACTCGCTCAACTCAGAAAGAAGGGGATGAGATCGGACAGGAATACGAGAACAAGATCGGTTCGATCCTTGTGGTATTGGCCACCAAAACCGAAGGCGCATATGCCGCAGACCAGTACAAATTTCTGACCTTCGCTCAGAATGACGCCCCTATCTCCTCTGACAACAACACCAAGTACACCATAACATTCCAGGACAAGACCACTCTGTACGCGCATGCCAACAGTAAGGTAAGCGTATTCGCATACTGCAATCCTTCCAAGGAATTTGTAGATAAAATCAGGGGGCTGGCGGTAAATGCTACCTTCACGGACGAGATCTGCAGCACAAATGTTGAAAACACATGGAAAGAGAACGGATTTCTGATGACAAGCGTAAAGGAAGCAAGTATTACTTTGCCTTCAGAAGTCTGAGTTGAAAAATACATACAACACCCCGACCAATCCATTCCATTTAGGCGACATACCCGTGATCCGCACTGCAAGCCGTTTCGACTTCCGTGACTCATCAAAAGACGCCAACAACCATGTAGACGGCCTCCCGGCTCTGACATATCGCATTCTTGACACTGAAAGCCCAGAAACAGTAAAGCCTGAGGTCGCCAAAATAACCCTGACTCGCGTCACTATGTTCAACCAGAGCGACAAGTTCTATTTTCTGCCGCGTACCCGTACTGTCGGAACCACAAGTACCACCGAATTCCTTCCGGGTGTTGCGGGTATGGAACTAAACCATATTGTCACTCCCACCGATAAGAATTTCACTTTTAGTCTCACTAAAGACACAAAACTTGATGTGACTTCCACAAATTACAAAGGAGAAGCCGATGATTTCGGATATCAGTGGAAATCGCTTACAGAAATCTTGGACGGTATTAAGGACAACGACTCTGAATGGAATCAGACAACCGATGGGGAATCAACATCTACAAAAGATCCCAACAGAACCGGCTATTATATCTGGCGCTACACCACAGAGAACACTTGGGAAGAAGCATTTACCTCCAACGAGGATATGATCAAGAACAGCACAGGTTTCATCTTCGAGGCCAATATCGTTGTCAACACAGAAAATGCTCCCGCCGATTACAAGCCCGGCGTAGATGTGATGTACTGCTTCAACAATCGCCTGTACCCCAATGCCAAAGCCATCAAGGCTGCTTATGACTTGGCTCCCGTATCGGCTCTTGCAACAGCTTTCGAAAAAGCATTCGAAGTTAAAGACGACGGCTCTGTGGCACCCAAGAACGGCACTGACGGCAAACCTGATTACGCCGGAGTAGAGGAAGCTGGATTCATTGTTTACCATCCCACGGCGGACGGAAAATACCCTTGCTACTATTTCGCATTCAACACGCATAATGACGACGGAGATGTAACTCAGCAAGGCGACATGGAATACGCTACTGTACGCAACAACGTCTATAAACTGGCTGTAAAGAACATCAAGAAGTTCGGAACCTTCACGCCTCCGACAAACATTGAGGATTGGGATACTTACTTTGACCTTAATGTTTTGATCAAACCTTGGGTGGTTCGCGTGAACGACTTCGAATTCTAAGAGAATCCGATCCTTTAAAATTCAAGCAAACGCACTGCACATGAATTACTTAAAGCGATTCATCACACAGTATGCGGTCCCGGCGCTGCTTCTGGCGGCGCCGGCGGCCGCGCTGTCGTCGTGCGGCGTCATGGAAGATCTCGACCCGTGCCCCGGAGGCCTGGAGATGAGATTCGTGTACGATCATAACCTGGAATCCGCCAACGCCTTCCCCAACCAGGTGGACTGCCTTACGCTCCATATATATGATGAGGAAGGCAATTTCGTGAAGACCGTCACAGAGACGTCGGAGGCGTTGAAGGACGAGAACTGGCGTCTGCGTCCGGACCTTGAGCCCGGCTCGTACCACGCTGTGGCCTACGGGGGCATAGCCTGCGACAAGGCGTCGTTCGCACACCGGGAGGAACCGGCGCCCGGCTCCAACTTCACCGACATAGCC
>USIY01000336.1 GCA_900554845.1 uncultured Bacteroidales bacterium
CAATGAAGAGGTCGCCGGCGGAGGCGGCGTTTTCTACCTTATAGGTAACCTTCAGGATTGCGCGAGTGGTGTGATTCCATACCTGATTGGCAACATTGAACACATTTTCGTAGCAGTACTGGGGGTTTTCGTTGCCCACTTTGTCCGTGCCTGAGAAAGTGCTCAGACGGTTGTAGGGAAGATCCGACATCAGAGCGTCAGCGCTGGCGGCCGCATAGTGCGGGTCAACGCACCAGTAAGTACGGAAGGCCTCGGCGGTGGTGTTCACAGCGCCTACAAAACGATATTTGTCTACATTCAGGTTGTTTGCTGTCTGCAGGCCGATGTATGACTTGTCGCCCATGTTACGGACAATGTAGGAGGAAGGCTCGGTGTTGTCGAGAGCCCACTCGAATTTGTCAACCACGAGCTTCACTGGATTCTCGCTGTCATTACCGGCTTTTGTGATGGTCACCTGGTTGTCATAAGCCATAGTGGCTTTTGCCAAGGCACGTTCAACATTGATTACGCAGGCTTTCTTTTCCTTGGCGGTATCTTCGAAATCCTTGGGATCCTCGGCGATGTTGGCCGCGGTCACGTCAACAAGGGTGAACACTTGGTCGGCGTTATTGACAAGAGGATTCTCGCTGTCGCCCTTCACTTTTGAGAGAGGGGCATTGGTCATGAAGAAGAGACCTCCCTGACGGAAATCTTTGTTTGTGGTTTTGGCCAGCAGCTCGGAGAATTTACCGGTGAAATTCTCTCCTTCTATTGTGAGCTGAGTACCTTCAACGCTTAAGATGTTCTTGTAGTTGACAACAACCATTGCGCGGAGACCTGCCAGATCGCCGGGATCGTTGATTTTCACAACCTTCGAGAACTGAGTTGTTACGTTGCCGTTTTGTTTGATGTCGTTTTGCGTAGGGTTGGGAATTACATAGGCGCTTTGGAAAACGGCGTCGGCCTCGGTATCACCCTTGAAGAGAAGCAACGCAGCGTTGTCCACTTTGTATTCGTTTTCCAGACCGTCGTCAAAGTTGTCGTTGGCTCGTGTGCCGGGCACGGAGGGAAGGGTGAGCTGGACAGCCATGTAACCGCCGTCTGTAAGGTCCATGTCGGGGTCGGAACCGGGAGCTACGGGCTCATTCGACTGACAGGCTGTCAGAGCAAGGACTGCGGGAAGGGCAGCCCATAACATGTGTTTGATTTTCATTTAATTGTGCTATTATTTATTGTTATTATTTCAAATGTGTAATTATCCCTTGGCCGGATGCGACTCCGGGCCTGTCATTAATTCAAAATTCAAAATTTAAAATTCAAAATTTCTTGTCGATGCTGTTTAAGTTCTTGGCGGCCTCGGGGAGGCTGCCTGCAAGTCGGAAGTACTCCGCGGCCTTGTCGAAATCGGCCCGGCGCACCCAGTAAGCTCCGCGGGCGTTGTTGGCCTCGGGGCTGTCGCCGGCCTTGTTGAGCAAGTCAAGTACCTCGGCGTCGGGGTCGGCGCTCATCTTCGCTATCGCAAGATTAAGGTTAGCCTCGGGATTATCCTTGTTGAATTTGTGCGCTATGGCGATCACGTCGTTGAACTCCTTGCTGCCTTCAGGATATAGACGCGCCACGCGGAACATCATGTTCAGGTTCATCAGCTCGGGATTCGTCTTGATGATCTCGGCCAGCTGCTGGTCCGACATCGGTTTCAGACGCGTGCGGATGGCGAACTTGGTGGCGCGCAGCCGCGGGAACCATTTCGGGAGAATGGTGCTCTTGTAGAGCTTCGCGAACTTCGGCGAAGTCTTGAGTTCCTTTTCCTTGGCGTCATAGTCGGCGGGTCCGTAAACGGGACGGTCTATCAGCTCCAGAAGGTCGCGGCGCTGCTGGTCGGTCAGCTCGGTGCTTTTCAGCACCTGCTCGCGGAACTCGCCCCAGTTCTCCGGCACGGCGCCGTAAGCGCTTCGGTCGGAGGGAAGGCTGTACTTGGCCGCCAGATAGTCGGCCAAAGCCTTGGAACGGTTGGTGGCAAGGTAGTCGTTGTGGGTGTAGGGGGACTCGGGGGAAGCGTACCCCGTCACCTCTATACGGGATATCTCCACGTTGGGGTTGGTCAGCGCGTAATGCACGGAGTCGTCGATGGTGCGCAACTCGGCGCGGTTGTCGATTTTCTGTCCGCTGCGGCAGGTGTAGGGCTCGGCGTGCAGTTCAGTCTTGTCCACCTCGAACTGTACCCGCGCTTTTCCTTCGTGCACGGTCTCGGGGAGGTCGGTGACCTTCGGGGTGATGTAGACTAGGCGCATTTCCGGCATCAGATCGATGGGAATGAAGGGACCGTCGCCTCTTCCGAGGTCAACGCCACATCCGCAGGTGTCGATGTCGAGACGCACGCCGGCGTTACGGCCGAGCATCCATTTCTCGAAAGGAACGGTGCCGGTGTAGTGCACGGACTGCTCGCTGCCGTTCCTGCGCTCTATCTCGGTGACTATGTCATGGCGCTTTATCTGGTCGCGGATGGTGCCGCGCTGATAGGCTATGTGCATGTTGCGGCCGTTCACCAGCACCGCCGGCATTACCACGGAC
>USIY01000337.1 GCA_900554845.1 uncultured Bacteroidales bacterium
ATGGAGCATCCGCAAAACGTCATGGTATGCACGGAGTTGCCATACTACCGGGATATCGGATATGCTGACCTGTCGGATTTCTTCTATATCTGGCTCCGGCGTAGTCTGAAAGAGACTTACCCGCAGATGTTTCTTTCAATGACCACGCCCAAAGAGGAGCTGTCAACAGTGTCAACTTACTATGGTGTTCCGAAGGAAGATGCAGAGGCAAAATACCGCGCTGATATGAAAATCCTCTGTGAGAAGTTATATGCCAGCAGTATGGAGGAGTATCCGGCCTTGCTGTTTTACTGCTTCCGCAAGAATGATTTGGAGTGCATGAAGCATGGAGGCACAGGCAGCAACCCATCGGCGTGGAAGTTTTTGTTGGACAGCCTGCTTACTGCGGGATTTAGAATTAACGCCGTCTGGCCAATGCGTTCGGAGCCGGTATCAGAAAAAGCGGATTCGACGAGAGTGCTGATTGTGGCAAGGAAAGGTACTGACCGCCGGGGGCAGATCACAAGGCGTGGGTTTATCAATACGTTTAAACGGGAAATGCCTAAGAAACTGGAAAGTCTATGGCTCGGCCATGTACAGGCGCAGGATGAACTGTTATCTTGTCTGGGCCAAGGCTTGTCGGTTTTCTCAGCCTATGAATCCGTGTTAAATGCAGACGGCTCCGCAATGAGTGTACACGACGCATTACAGGTTATCTATCTGGAATGTGAGGACTATATCGAGCAAAGAAAAATAGAGACTTGTGGTAATGCTGCCGAATCGAGGGAGGAGTAAGGTATGCTGGAGAACTATGAATTGGTGCAGAGAGGCTTCCGTGTTTTGCATCCTTTGATGGCCGGATATATCGGTCAAGAGTTTAGCCGTGTCTATAAAAACGACTGGTGGCAGGAAATTTTGGACACCCTCAGTGACCAGTATGATTTGCCAACATCCGGGGACTACGGTGAATTGATTGATTCTCTGGATGTGATGAATTGTCTCCGGCTGATTGACCGGCGTTGGAACGAAGTGTTCCGCACAAAGCTGTCATTGGATTATCGCACATGGTCAAAAGAGCTGGTAGGTGTCCGGAATAAGGCAGCTCACATTGGCGGGCAGGATTTTTCCAAGAGTTATGCGGAGAGGGCTTTGGATACGATGGCACTTCTCTGTGAAGCCTTTGATGCCGATGGCGTAGAACAAATTCGCGCTCTTTACCGTAAGCTTCGGTATGGTTCCGAGGAAGGTTCCGTAGCGGCAGCAACGGTTGCCGCTTCTGTACAGACCAAGACGTCCAAAGCCAAGGTGAATGATGGTGTCATGACGCGCTCTTTCGGGCAGCATCTTCCAAGCTGGCGGGACATTATGCAGCCCCATCCTGATGTTGCGGAAGGCCGCTACCGTGCCGCTGAGTTTGCAGCGGATTTGGCACAAGTTTCCCGTGGCGAGGGAGCTATTGAATATCGAGACCCCGTAGAGTTTTTCGCCCGTACTTATGTGACGGAAGGCATGGCTGGGCTGCTGGTAGAATCGCTCCAGAGGATTTCCGGCCAGGGCGGCGAGCCGGTTATCCAGCTTAAAACTGCATTCGGCGGCGGCAAGACCCACAGTATGCTGGCCCTCTATCACATGGTGCGCGGAGGAATTCGGGTTGACCATATTCCCAGCTTGAAGCCGATTATGGAAAGAGCCGGACTGCAAACACTGCCGAAAGCAAATGTAGCGGTGCTTGTTGGTACGGCGCTCGACCCAACCCGTAAAAAGAATCCGGCGAACCTTCCAAAGTATACCGTAAACACGATTTGGGGTGAGATGGCCTATCAGCTTGTAACTTCTGCTGGAAAGCCTGACCTCTATGCCGTTGTGAGTGATTCTGACCGCCGTGGTGTCTCTCCTGGCTCTGAGGCGTTAAAGACCCTGCTCAACTCCTGCGGTCCGTGCCTGATTCTGATGGATGAGCTGGTTGCGTATGCCAGAAAAATTTCCGATTCATTTGGCGATGAGGGAGGGTACTACAATAACTTCATGGTATTCATTCAGGAGATTACGGAAGCAGCCAGAGCCAGTGATAACAGCATCGTAGTTGCCTCTATTCCAGAATCGGATATTGAAATTGGCGGCGATGCTGGTAAAACGGCGTTGGAAACTATCGAGCACACTTTTGGACGAATGGAATCTATCTGGAAGCCGGTTGCAGCAAATGAAGGCTTTGAAGTTGTACGCCGCAGACTGTTCCTCGACTGTAAAGACCCGGATGCCAGAGATATGGTCTGCAACGCTTTTAGCAGTATGTATCAGGAGAATGCCTCTGATTTTCCTATGGAGGCTAAGGAAGTGGAGTATAGGAACCGCATGGTATCCTGCTACCCGATTCATCCCGAGATTTTTGACCGGCTGTATGGGGATTGGGCAACGCTGGAGCGTTTTCAACGTACCCGTGGCGTTCTGCGCCTGATGGCCGCTGTCATCCATGAGCTTTGGATGGCGAACGATTCCAGTCCCATGATCATGCCTGGGTCGATTCCTCTGAATGTGCCGAATGTACGGGATGAATTG
>USIY01000338.1 GCA_900554845.1 uncultured Bacteroidales bacterium
CACTTGTACTGACACACCGCCATGCGCGGGGTCGCCTATGCTGAGTGTGCCTCGTCGACCGGCGGCTTCCTCGTTGCGCTCGACATGGATTTCCACATAGCCGTCGGTGCTGACGGTGTCGGCTATAAGTTCTATCCAGCTTTGGTCGGAAGATACGCTTACACCG
Source organism: uncultured Bacteroidales bacterium (assembly GCA_900554845.1). Lineage (GTDB taxonomy): Bacteria > Bacteroidota > Bacteroidia > Bacteroidales > Muribaculaceae > Lepagella. Next base: position 167 of record USIY01000338.1, read on the forward strand.
GTCGGTATGCCGTTTTCTGCGTCAACTTTCACCTGATGATAGGCGGCACGGATAGGGAGACGGATTTCATCCGCATCCGCCACAATCTGTCCCGGCTCGCCGGGAGTAACGGGAATATCATGGTCGGAGCATCCCGAAAGAACAGCAGCCATGACTGCGGATACGATTATGAATTTTCTCTTTGTCATCTTTCTTTAAGTTCTTTGGGTATGATTTTATATTGATAGTTGTCATTCCGGACCATTCTGCTTCCTTCCGGATCGTAAGTCCAGCCCGGGAGATTCAATATCTCTCCCCTCTGACCGCCTGCTCCTTCTTGAGCATTAAGATAGAATTTGTCATTTTCCTTTCTGACAGTATAATAATTTAACTTTGTTAGATTTCCATTTGCGTCAAGGCTTCCCGGCCATTCATAGTCAGGCATTCTTTTTGTCTGGCGGAATGTTTCTCCTTTAACCGGTTGGGTATAGAGACGTCCTTTGTAAAGATATAGATTTATCTCATGATACCAGGGATTCTGTGTCAGCCTTTCCGTTACAAACCGATCATATAGCCATTTTACACTGTAAAAATATGCATTTATAGGAGTAGTGCCTATACCCTCTTCTAATTGTATTTTGTTTTCATAGACAGGATATGTCACAAAAAGGGAGTCCTGAAGTTCGGGTATATATTCATGATAGGTCACAGCAACAATTTTTGAAGGCATCCCGGAAACATCGGGGACTGTATGTAAAAAACCGTTGGCCACAGATTCACCAAAAGGTTTTTGCACTCCTGCAGGACAATAATCGATAGAATCTTTATAATCATTAAATATAGACAAATCCGCGCTTGTGAAGTTAAGTTCTCCATAGAGGTCTCGCATATCGTGTGCTGATGCTTCCATTCTCACCTTGACACGCTTGGCGAGGTCTTCGTCGGGCATAAACTCATAGATGGGGGTAACTTCCATGTCGATCAACTCCATTCCTTCATCCCAACTGTTGCCAGCTTCCGCCACGGATGCCTCCCACTCATCGAAATAGCTGTAGGATGCAAGAGCATTGTCGTAGCTTGGATTGGCGACAAGAGGGTCAAAACGGGATACGTCACCGCCACGTATTGACAAATCAATCTCGGCAGTGCGGAACAGATTAACATAATTTTTCTGATTAGAAAGCTTTTCAATCGTCTCTTTCTTCTTAAAGAAGAGATTGATGGCATCCCGCGAATATTCCTGCTCCTCAATGTAGGTGTTGACACGGCGTTTGCTGGTTTTTACGGCGATGTCGCACCTGCCACCGATTTCAATTCCGGTCACTACATGGGTGCCGAAGATGTTGAGAAATGAGTCGATGACAGCAACGTTTTCCCTATTGTCATCAAGCTTATCGATGGCATATATGAAATTCTCGGAAAACACATTGATGAAACCATACATATCGTTGATCCTCCAGGTCCCTTCAGGGTCGGACATCAATTCGACATTGATTGACGATGCTCCGCGCCGGAATTTGACGGAATTGTGCATCACGATGGTAGAGTCGTGGATAGATTCCACCAGTTCATAGGCCTTGACCTTGTCCTTCTTATACAACAGAAGGTCGGCAGAAATCTTCGTGGTCCATTTTGTGCCGTGGATAATGTCGGCAACACCACGCTCCACGTATGATGAGCCGCTCTGCTCCGTGACATTGTCGGTATTGATTAGTCCGCAGTCCTCAAGATAATCGAGATTGAATATCTGACACATCACATCCGCGGCGTTGCACTTGCTGCCGCTGACCGCCTGATAGGAGAAACCGAGTGCGTGATGGCGCATCATAACACCGTTTTCCTCCGCTGAACGAGTGCGCGAATACCAGAAATACGACATATTCGCTCCGGGAGGAGGCGTAATAGCCTCATCCCGGAACGGTTCATCAGTGCATCCGGCAAACAGAAATACTGCCGGCAGCAAATATATGAGTTTATTTAGAATCTGAATCTTCGTATCCTCCATTGAGTTCCGTGATAATATGTCGTACATCAAAGGTATATGGGCAGGATTTACCATTGTTGGGATAACTGTCCCAGAAATAATGCATAAGTTGTTCGGCGGCTTCGTCGCTGAAAAGGGTCCAGATAGGTTCGGGAGTGTAAGCGAGACATGTGGAATTTGCGAATTTCAGAGAGTGTGCCCAATCAGAAATTGCATTCTGAACCACGGATGCGTCAATCTCTTCTGTTACCTTCATGAGTTTAACAAGATTGGATTCGAAAGCATGCTGCTTTGCCCCGTCTCCGCCCTTGATACTATAGTTAAAACTACATTCCTTAAGGTGCGACTTCATGTAGTTGTTATAAGCGGCCGACG
>USIY01000339.1 GCA_900554845.1 uncultured Bacteroidales bacterium
CCGAGATACATCGGCAGCCACTCGTCAGGATTTGCCAACAGCCATTCCGCCGACACGTCGGGCAAACCCAGTTCCGGATGCCATGAGGCCACGGTCTGAATGCGTTGCGTCAGTCTCGTCACCTCTTCATTGAAATCAAACATGCTCCGGCCTTCTTTCACCGCCGCACGGCATATCGCTTCGGAGACAAGATTCCGGTCCACATTCTCCGACGCTTTCGTGTGGAGCAACAAGGCTCCCAGACGCAGTTCCCTGCGCGCCAGCACCTTCCCTTGACGACAGTCCCATTGCAGTTTTTCAATCCAGTCGCCCATCTTCTCCACGAAATTCCTTTCTACCGGCGCCGCCAGAAAAATTCGTTTTCCAAGCGACGCCACAGCCAAAATCTCTTCGGACGACAGATCGTCCTCGATATTTATGCGCACGTCCTCGCCGTTGGCCATGCGGAACAGGCCGTCACCGATCCTCAACGCCACGCGCTCGGGATAGGCCATTGCCACGAGCTTTCCGGCATCTGCCGCATCGGGAATGCCGTTGTCCTCCTTCACATTGGCCAGACGGCGGTATTGCGCGGCCATGCGCGCTATCCTCGCCAAAGAGGAGGCGCCGCGCCGACGAGACTCCCGCAACAGAATCACGCGGTCGGTCAGGTCGCAGTTGTTCTCGTCGTCAATGGGATCTTTCTCCTCCAGAATGGCCGCGATATCTGCGGCGAGCGCTTTCATGGCGTCATCTCCGGCGTCAACAAGCATTCTGGCGATACGCGGATGGCACGGAATCCGCGACAGGCGCCTGCCGTGGGCAGTGATATTGCCATCGGCGTCAAGGGCTCCGAGATTCCGCAGCAACAACACGGCCTTGCACACATTTTCCTTAGGAGGGGGAGTGAGCCACGGCAAAGCAGCCACATCGCTCTGTCCCCAGGCGGCGACATCGAGGACCAGCGGCGCAAGATCTGCCTCCAGAATCTCCGGCACGCGGCATTCCTTCATCCTTAGTTCCACCGGCCGGGACCACAGACGGTAGCAGACGCCTTCCGAAAGGCGTCCGGCGCGACCGCTGCGCTGACGGGCCATGTCCAGCGATATACGCATCGTTTCCAGACGGCTGAGACCGTTCCGTGAGTCGTAAACAGACCCTTTATGAAACCCGGAATCCACTACCGTTCGGATGCCGTGGACGGTAAGCGACGTCTCGGCCACCGGAGTGGCCAGCACGATCCTGCGGACACCGGGGGGAGCGGGCGACAGCGCGCGGCGCTGCTCCTCGAACGGAAGCATCCCGTACAACGGACATATTCGAACACCGCCGGGCAGATTTCCCAAAAGGTCCCGGCATTTCATTATCTCTCCCTGACCGGGCAGGAACGCCAGTATGTCGCCGGTCTGTTCGCGCAGCGCTCTACGGATCGTCCTCGCAGTGTCCTCGGCGCATGTGCGCACATCGGAATCCCCGGCATGGATTATCTCTACATCGTACATCCGTCCCCGGCTTTCGATAAGCGGGGCGTCAAAACTCCTGCAAATGGATTCGGCGTCGATAGTCGCCGACATGATGACTATCTTAAGTTCGGGGCGCACCAGCCTTTGGGCCTCAAGAGTGAGGGCATAGGCTATGTCGGAATGGAGGCTGCGCTCATGGAACTCGTCGAAGATCACGACGGATATGCCTTCCAAGGTGGGATCCTCCACAAGCATTCGCTGCAGCACGCCTTCGGTAACCACCTCGATCCGGGTGGTCCGGGACACCTTCGACTCGAAACGGACGGTATAGCCTACGGTGCGCCCCACCGGCTCGCCGAGCGTCTCGGCCATTCTCGCCGCCACCTGACGGGCCGCAAGCCTTCTCGGCTCCAGCATGACGATCTTTCCTTCCGGGGTGTCCTGAAGTATGGTGAGCGGAAGCAATGTGGATTTTCCCGCACCCGGGGGCGCGGTCACAACGACGCGCGGCTTCTCCCTCAGCGCGGCGTTGACCTGTCCGGCGATTTCCCGGACCGGCAGATCCGTCATGGATTATTTTTTCATAGTGAAGTGGCGCGACGCCAGACGGTAGCCGTCAGCGAAGACTTCCACGGTATAGTCACCGGGGGTGAGGGTGGTGTTGACATCCCAGTAGATGCTCGCGTTCATCTCCTCGTTGGCATATTCGAACTGGCGCGAGGCCGTGGCCTGGAGGGTCTGTCCCTCGTAACTGAAACCGCCGCCTCCGCCAAGAAGGCTTCCTTCCGGCGAGATGATGCGGATGTAGAACTGCTTCATTCCCGCCGACGCGGTGTTGTTGGGGCTCACCGTGAACGACACGCCCAGCTGGCGCGCCTTGGTGATGTTCTTCTCCTTTTTGCCCCTCTTGTTGTAGGCCGTAAGCGACAGTCCGGTGATGTTAAGCTTCTTGGCAAGCTTAACTGTCTGCGTCAGCTGCTCGTTGCTGGCCGTGGCGCGCGACACCTGCGTGGACAGCTGCTGGTTCTTTTCCTGAACCTGGGCTATTTCCTGTTT
>USIY01000340.1 GCA_900554845.1 uncultured Bacteroidales bacterium
AATTAGTAATTTTGCAACGCTTTTTAGAGAAATGCGGCCGGAGGTGGAGAACTGCGGTGCGGCATTTCGGATAAAAGTTTTATTTGCAAACATTTAAATTAATCTCCAATTATGCATCTTTCAACAGAAGAGAAGAAGGAAATCTTCCGTACGTATGGCAAGGGTGAAGGTGACACCGGCAGCCCCGAAGCACAGATCGCACTGTTCTCGAAGCGCATTCAGCACCTGACAGAGCACCTGAAGACCAACCACAAGGATTACGCCACCGCCCGCGCGTTGAAGTCGCTGGTAGGCCAGCGCCGCAGCCTGCTGGATTATCTGATCCGCAAGGACATCAACCGCTACCGCGCGATCATCGCCAAGAAGGAACTCGGTATCCGTAAGTAATCCGGCGAAGATTAATTCCGAAAAGAAAAATATCATCATGTCCCGCAGGCATAATAAGCGCCGGAAGGCCGCCTGAGGATTCATTTTAAATAATGACAAAGACGATGTACGCAATCGTAGAAATCAAAGGACAGCAGTTCAAGGCCGAGGAAGGCAAGTTCCTGTATGTCCATCACCTTGGCGACGTGAAGCAGGGTGACGCCGTGGAGTTCGAGAAGGTTCTTCTGCTTGACGTTGACGGCGACGTAAAGGTAGGCGCACCCGCTGTGGAGGGCGCAAAAATAGAGTGTGAAGTGCTGGAGCCCCTTTTGAAGGGCGACAAGGTGTTGGTCTTCAAGAAGAAGCGCCGTAAGGGTTACCGTCGTTTGAACGGTCACCGTCAGCAGTTCAGCAAAGTTTTGATCAAGAAGATCGTAACCGCATAAATCAGAAGAAGAAATGGCACATAAGAAAGGTGTCGGTAGTTCTAAGAACGGCCGTGAGTCAGAAAGCAAACGACTCGGAGTGAAGATTTTTGGTGGTGCGAATTGCAAAGCCGGCAACATCCTGAAGCGTCAGCGCGGCACAGTTCATCACCCCGGACTGAACGTGGGAATGGGCAAGGACCACACCCTGTTCGCACTGATCGACGGTGTAGTGGTGTTCTCCGTCGGCAAGGAGGGACGTAAATACATCAACGTCAATCCCCACGCATAAACATAACCCGTAAAGAGCATAGAAAGCCGGTCCACAGGGACCGGCTTTTTTACGTCCGCTATGCAAACAGTTAAAATTTGGCGGCAAATATGAGCAATTTCTTAAATATATGTTAACTTTGTAAGCTTAATGAACGTTAGAATAGAGTGAAAGAACTGAAACGTCATTTAAGCAGGTTGCCCGCGTGGCTTCTGACCATAATAACTGTGGCTATGATACTGTGGCTGACCCTGGCACCGGATCCGTTGCCCGACGAGGAGCCGCTTCATCTGTTTCCGGGCGCCGACAAGGTGGTCCACGGGTTGATGTTCGGCTTCCTGACATTCACGGCGCTGGTGGACTGGTCGCGTGGCCGCGATTACCGGAGAGCGGGCTGGAAGGTATGCCTGTTGACGGCGGCGCTGGTGACTTGTTTCGGTATCGCGATAGAGTTCGCTCAACGAGGCATGGCACTCGGCAGGGGATTCGAAATCCTCGATATGGTGGCCGACGGCACCGGGGCTTTCACCGTCGCGGCGATCTGGATCATCGCCTCGCATGTCAGAAACCGAAGCACCACATAATGCTTTCGCATAAACTGTAAACACACTATAAACTATACATGGACGAAAAACAGCAGGACATAGAGCGTCAGCCTGCGGACATCAAGCCTGAAAAGGCTCCGAAGAGGCATCTCATCAAGCCACGGTGGCTCAGGATCACATTGAAGACCCTGATGTGGATCCTCATTGTCGTGCTGTGCCTTCCCGTACTGATCTATATCCCTCCGGTGCAGGACGCTTTGATCGGTTTCGCGGAGAAGAAGGTGAACCAATCCACCGGCATGGAGATAGGAATCGGCAAGTTCAGGCTGTCGTTCCCGCTGAAACTCCATCTTAAGGACGTGTATGTGCTCACGGCTCCCAAAGACACGATGGTCCGCGCCGGCGAAGCGATCGCCGACATAAAGCTGCTGCCCCTGCTGAAACTTGACGTCAAGGTGAACCGCCTTGATCTGATTGACGGTTACTACAAGATGGTCTCCGCCGATTCTTCGATGCTCCTCGGCATCAACGCAGGGCATCTCACGGTCGACGACAAGAGTTCGGTCGATATCGCCAAATCGAGAATCCTGCTTAACAAAGTCAAGTTGACAGGCGGTCGGGTCTCGCTGTATATGGATGTGTGGAAGAAGAAACCGGTTCCCGCCGACACCACCGCGTCAACGCCATTCTATATTCAGGCCAACAGTATAGAAATGGATGATTTCGGTTTCGGAATGTCCATGCTTCCCACCATCGACACGCTGGACATGGCCGTGAAGAAAGTGTCGCTGAGCAACGGAATAATCGATCTTGGCAAGAACAAAATAACCTGGAGGCGCGCGGGAATAGCCGAGGGCGACATAAAATACATACAGCCGACGGCGGAAT
>USIY01000341.1 GCA_900554845.1 uncultured Bacteroidales bacterium
TTAAAGAGCTGCGCTCCCAATTTCCCCAAGCGAGCGTCCACGGCCACAACGAGTTTGCCACCAAGGCTTGCCCCTCGTTCAACGTCCAAAAAGAGCCTGACCTATGCGGACGCTGACAATCTTTGCCGCCCTGCTTATGATACTCGCAGGTTGCAAATCTCAGAAACACGTTGTTGCGAGTCAGTCGGCTGCCACCGACTCTCTCGCACACTCTGAATCGCACCGCACAATCCTCCAAACCGACTGCATCGCAGCGCGGTTTGACTTCGACTTCGACACACTCAATGTCACCATTGAGCGGCAGGTTGCCGATGTGCCGGAAGTCGTAACAATCAAAGCCGTTGGCGGCAAGATCATCCGCTCCAAAGAGCAGAATAAACTTGCCGCCGACCACATGGAACGCCTCGACACAATCGCCTACAAACTCGCATCCACTGACAACTCCGCAGAGCACACTGCCACAACCGCAGTGTATAATCCACCCAGTGCAACAATCATAGTCCTTGTGTCGCTACTTATCCTCTGCGGCGCAGCATATTTCTTCTTCCGTAGAAAGTTGTAATCTCCCATGTATAATCGTCATTCTCAATCGAGCCGTCACCGTAGCGATACGTTGGCGGCTTTTCTTAACGCGAGTTCGGGATAAGGGAAGCCCTGAAAAAAGTTGAATCGGCAGCTTGAAAAAGTTGCCGATTCTTTTGGTAATTCCACTGATATTTAGTAATTTAGAGGTACCAAACTTAAAGAACCATATCATGATTACCGAAAGTAAAGTTACTGAAATTTTTTGTATTGCGGACGATTTCTGCAAGGAATTTGATGTCGAGATGGCAAAAAACGCCCTTCCCTCATCTACGGACGCCCCCAAACGCCGCAGAAAGCGTATGATGTCCGACGCCGAGGTCATCACTATCCTGATCTGTTTCCATTTCAACACCTACCGCAATTTCAAGCATTATTATCTGGGCTGCGTGTGCATCCAGTGGAAACATCTGTTTCCGCGGACCTTCTCCTACAGCCGCTTCGTGGAGATCATGCCGCGATGCTTCGTGGCCCTGACCATGTTCCTGCGGCTGGCCTGTTTCGGAAAGTGTACGGGGATAAGTTTTGTGGACAGCACCTGCATCCCGGTAATCCACAACAAGCGCCAGTTCAACATGAAAGTGTTCAAGGACATCGCGACCAAGGGGAAAAGCACGATGGGCTGGTATGTCGGCTTCAAGCTGCATCTTCTCTGCAACGAGAAAGGGGAACTGATCAACTTCGTGCTTACCCGCGCCAACGTGGATGACCGCAACGAGGCTGTCCTTGATACGCTGACTGACAAGGTGTTCGGCAAGCTTTACGCCGACAAGGGATATATCTCGCAGTCGCTTTTCGGACATCTCTGGGATGACGGCATACACATCGTAACCGGTCTGCGCTCGAATATGAAACAGCGTCTGATGTCGCTCTATGATAAGATAATGCTGCGTAAAAGGAGTATCATCGAATCCATAAACGACATGCTCAAGAATGTGGCGCAGCTTGTTCACTCGCGCCACCGAAGCGTCCACAACTTCATCATGAATCTGCTTGCGGCGATGGGTGCTTACTGCTTCTTCGCCACAAAACCGGAGGTGAATTTTGATTTCGAGGTGCCTGAGGCAAACGGGCAGCTCGTACTCTGGGATTAACTCTCCTCTACAATAAAATTAGGCGACCTTGGCTGGCCGCCCAATGCGCTATGGCCTTTGGCATAACTGTAAAACTAAGATTTTTATCCCGAACTCGCGTTAATAAAGATTTCTTAACTATCCAAAAAAAATTTCATCACAGGCGAAAAAACGTTTGACAACGCATGTTCATACGTTCTCAGAATGCCCGTACCTTGTCAAAAGCCGACGGGGAGAACCTGCGTCAAACGCACGACGTAAAGTCGCGGAACAACTGCACGGCATCTCAGCCCCGTTCTGTTCAGGACTTTGCCCTGAATTGTGCGGGATGTTCGGATGCGGTATTCAACGCCTCCCTCCACAGCAAGATTGTCGCGGTAGACCTTCAGCGATCGCTCGTAGCGCTTGAGTTCGTCGTCTGACAACACTCCCAGACGTGCCCGCTGCTCAAACTTGCGGAAGACGTCCTTGTTCATGAATTCTCGCGGCATTGTATTCATCTTGTCTATGTTTTTAAAAAGGTACATCCAAATATCAAAATCACTCTCACATTCCTCCGGGGTCTTCTTCATCAGAGGAATCTTCAGGAAAAACATCCTCAGCTTGTCGCTGAAGACTTTTCCGCTGGTCTTACTGATTAAACAAATCTCATCCCGAATTAGGTCATGTTTGAACTCTTTCCAGTCAAAGTTCATAAGGAAGACTCCGTAAACTGGCTTCAGACTGAATTTCCATTCCTGACCTTTCTCTCCCTGCGAAATGATATCCTTGCTTATATAGTAAATGGCCCGGTCGCGGTAGTATTCCTGGAATCGGTTTTGCATCTCTACGATAATGGTC
>USIY01000342.1 GCA_900554845.1 uncultured Bacteroidales bacterium
GATGAACGCCGAGGCGAGACGGGCGTTGGTGATCAGCGGGATATTGAGGTCGATGGCCGTGCGGCGTATACGGTATCCGTTGGTGACCTGCGAGTCGCTGTGGTTGGCCGGAAGGTTGATCACCAGATCCACCTGGCGGTTGTGAAGAAGATCCAGAGCCTGCGGCTGCTTGTCGGTGTCCGGCCAGAACACCTCCGTGTTCTCGATGCCGTTTTCAGTCAGATGCCTTGAAGTGCCGGGAGTGGCGTAGATGTGGAAGCCGTTGTTCACCAGCATCTGGGCGGCTTTCAGCATGTCGCCTTTCTGTTTGCCGTTGCCGCTTGACATCAGAATGTTTTTCTTGGGAATGCGCAGGCCCACGGAAAGCATTGAGGTAAGCAGCGCCCGGCGGGAATCCTCGCCGATGCATCCCACCTCGCCGGTGGACACCATGTCGACTCCCAGTTTCGGGTCGGCTTTCTGCAGACGGTTGAACGAGAACTGCGAGGCTTTGACTCCGACATAATCCAGATCGAACACGCTCTTGTCCGGACGTTCCACGGGAAGACCCAGCATGATGCGTGTGGCCATCTCGATAAGGTTTATTTTCAAAACCTTGCTTACGAACGGGAACGACCGCGAGGCGCGGAGGTTGCATTCAATGACCTTGATGTCGTTCTCGCGAGCAAGGAACTGGATGTTGAACGGTCCCGAGATGTTCAGCTGTTTGGCGATCTGCTTTGAGATTTTCTTGATTCTGCGGGCAGTCTCCACATAAAGTTTTTGGGGAGGAAACTGTATTGTCGCGTCACCGGAATGCACACCTGCGAACTCCACATGCTCAGAGATGGCGTAGGCTATGATCTCGCCGTCGCGGGCCACGGCGTCCATCTCCACTTCCTTGGCGTTCTCCAGGAACTGCGACACCACAACCGGATGACGCTTGGATACATTGGCGGCTTCCTTCAGGAAACGATCCAGCTGTTCGGGATTGGTGCAGACGTTCATGGCTGCTCCGGAAAGCACGTAGCTTGGCCGTACCAACACGGGGAAGCCGACTTTCTCCACGAACTTGTTGATGTCCTCCATCGAGGTAAGGGCCGACCATTCCGGTTGGTCCACGTTGATGCGTCCAAGCATGGCCGAGAATTTCTCGCGGTCTTCTGCATTGTCGATGCTTGTGGCCGAAGTCCCCAACAGACGGATGCCCGCGTGGTCAAGGCGCATGGCCAGATTGTTGGGGATCTGGCCTCCCGTCGACACGATGACGCCATGGGGAGTCTCAAGATCAAGGATGTCGAGGACACGCTCGAACGACAGTTCGTCGAAGTAAAGACGGTCGCAGATGTCGTAGTCGGTGGAGACAGTCTCGGGGTTGTAGTTGATCATTACGGAGCGCCATCCTTCCTTGCGGATAGTGTTCAGCGCCTGGACGCCGCACCAGTCGAACTCCACCGACGAACCGATGCGGTAGGCGCCGGATCCGAGAACCACCACGGACTTTCCGTCGTTTTCGTATTCAAAATCGTTGACGTTGCCGTTGTAGGTAAGATAGAGGTAATTAGTGCGTGCGGGGAACTCTCCGGCCAGGGTGTCGATCTGTTTTACGGCGGGGAAAATTCCCAGACGTTTGCGATACTCTCGCACCACCAACGTGGCCTGCTCTATGTCGTAGTTTTTTTCCATGCCGACGGCGCGGGCTATCTGGAAGTCGGAGAATCCCTGTCGCTTGGCGCGGAGCATAAGCGCGCGCGACACTTTGTTGAGGTCCGCCGTCTCATGAAGCTCACGGTCCGTGTCATGTATGTTCTTTAGCTTGTGCAGGAACCACTTGTCAATACGCGTAAGCTCATGGATGCGATCGATGGAATATCCCTTGTCGAAGGCTTTTTCTATTACGAAGATACGTTTGTCCGTGGGTGCGCTGAGGGAGGCGTCGACGTCAGGGACCTGCAGCTCCTTGTTGTCGACGAATCCATGCATTCCCTGTCCGATCATTCTCAGACCCTTCTGTATCGCTTCCTCGAAAGTGCGGCCTATGGCCATGACTTCACCGACGGATTTCATCGAAGACTCCAGCTCACGGTTCACGCGGCGGAATTTGCCGAGGTCCCAGCGTGGAATCTTGCATACCACGTAATCCAACGCCGGCTCGAAGAATGCTGTGGTGTCCTTGGTCACAGAGTTCTTGATGTCGAAAAGTCCATAACCGAGCGCGAGTTTCGCGGCGACAAAAGCCAGAGGATAACCGGTGGCCTTGGAGGCAAGGGCGGAGGAACGAGACAGACGGGCGTTGACTTCGATCACGCGGTAATCCTCGGAGTCGGGACAGAGGGCGAACTGTACGTTGCATTCTCCTACTATGCCAATATGGCGCGCGATGCGGATGGACAGCTCACGCAGTTTGTGGTATTCCGAATTGGAGAGCGTCTGCGAGGGCGCCACCACGATACTCTCGCCGGTATGGATGCCCAACGGATCGAAGTTCTCCATGTTGCAGACGGTTATGC
>USIY01000343.1 GCA_900554845.1 uncultured Bacteroidales bacterium
ACCTCCACCTTGTCTTCGGCGATTACTCTTTCTATGAATTCCCTCGACGAGGGATGGCACACGAATATCACTTTCGCCTCTATGTTGGCCCCTAACATCGTCACCCGCGACACCCATAGGTGGAATCCGGTCTCATATTGCGCCCCGGAAGGTACTATGGTGAGGAACCGCGTGATCGTCCCTACCGGTATGAAGCATCTCGACAGCATCACCATCCGGTGGCATTCATTGAGCAGACTTTCGATGAACGAACCGTAGAAAGTGTCCACCACCGAACCGCGCACATGCATGCCGATAATGATTTCCGTAGCTTTCTGTTCGTGGGCCAGATTGGCGATTCCCGACACGGAGTTGAGGTCGAACCTTTCCATCGTGTTGCATTGGATGTCCATTTCCTCGGCGATTCCGGCTGCGGCTTCCAGAGCGGTACGGCCCATCGTGGCCTTGGCGCGGTCGTCGTTGTTGCGTACGAAAAGGGCGGTTACTGGATTGGTGTTCTGGCGTTTGCGCATGAACAGCGCGAGTCGCATCAGACCCTCTGCGGTAAGAGGATTGGAGACGGCCACTATCTGACGCGCCAGTTCCACGGATCCCAGTTCCTCGCGTTCCAGATCGCGCGAGGTCTCCGCGATACGGAGTTTCATCGCCGAGCGGTCCGTCTGGAAGGACGCCACCAGACAGCATATCAAAATCATGACTACGGCGGCGTTCATCATGTCTTCGCCAAGCAGCCCCATTCTGAAGCCTATCATAACCGCCGCGATTGTCGCGGCGGCTTTGCCTCCCGTCAGTCCGAATATCACCCCGCGGTCAACGGCGTTCATCTTCAGCATTTTCTGCGTGCCTAAAGCCGCGAGCCATTTGGACGCCAGCGCCAGCAGCGACAGTATAGCGGCCGAATACAGCACGTCCCATCCCTGCACCACCACGCGTACGTTGATGAGCATCCCAACTCCTATCAGAAAGTACGGGATGAAAATGGCGTCTCCCACGAAGCGGATGTTTTTCATCAACGGCGACCGGCCGGGAATCATCTTGTTGAGGATAAGTCCGGCATAAAACGCGCCGAGGATGCCTTCAATGCCTATCCACTGCGCCGACAGCGCCGCTATCAGGACCAGCGCGATGATGAAGATATACTGTGCCACCGGGTCCGTGGTGCTTTTGAAAAACCACCGCGTGATCAGGGGATAAAGGTATCCTACTGTAGCCATGAACACCGCCATCAGCGTAAGGAGCTTGAACAGAAGACTTACGGAATATCCTCCCGTTTCGCTTATCTGCGCCACTCCCGCCAGAACGAGCAGCGCCAGCATCACCGCTACGATTGTCCCGCATACGGCCACAACCGCCGGACGCGTGTTCTGGAGGCCGAACTTTGAGATCACGGGATAGGTGATCAATGTGTGGCTGGCCAGCATCGAGGCCACGAGCAATGATGTGAGCCATCGCTCCTGAAGCAGATAATGGGTGCCGAACAAGCCTGCCAGAAACGGAATGGTGAAACTTAACAGTCCGAACAGCACTCCGTGCCTGATCTGCGCCTTCATGTGGAACATGTCTATTTCCACGGCCGCCTGGAACATGAGGTAGAGAATGCCCACCCCTCCGAAAATCTGGAACGAGGCGTCGCGCGCCAGCAGGTTGAATCCATAGGGGCCGATGGCTATGCCTATGGCTATCATTCCTACCGTCGAGGGGATGTGCATGCGCTTGAACAGCACCGATCCCAACAAAATGGTCAGGAGCACTATCAGAAATATTGCTATCGGTGTCTGTATCATGATGCGTCAGTTTCTATTCGGATTGCCAATGGAGTGAGGCGGTTATGGAAATTTAAAGATATCTTCGGCGTTGCGGTCCGTGACGGTGTCAAGTTCAGCCGGTTCGAGGCCCAGAGCGGCGGCGCAGGCGTTCAGTATCGCCGGGATATATGCCGATTCGTTTCTTGAGCCCCTGTGAGGCACGGGCGCCAGATAGGGGGAGTCCGTTTCCAGAACCAGCCTGTCGGCACCTATGGTCTTCACGGCCTGCCGCAGCTCCGGAGCGTTTTTGAAGGTGACCACTCCGTTTACGCCGAAGAATGGATCGCAATGCCTCCGGATTTCCTCCACATCTTCTGATGTGCCGGTGAAGGAATGGAAAATCATCACCGGACGTTCCTGGGGGTCGAGACTGTCGATTGTTTCAAGACATTCGTCGCGTGCGTCCCGGCAGTGAATGATTACCGGCAGGCCGTATTTGTGTCCCCATTGGAGCTGCCGCAGGAACACCTCTTTCTGCGTTTCGATCGGCGGCCTGTCGGGCCAGTGGAGGTCCAGGCCCACCTCTCCGATGGCGGCGTATTCCCCGCTTGCCATCTCCTGCTCCATGTCGCTCAGGACTTCAGGCCAGTCGGATGTGATTTCCGATGGATGCAGTCCTATGCCCATAACGGTATTCTCCGGGAATGCCTCGTGCAGACGCCGCATGGGGCCGACG
>USIY01000344.1 GCA_900554845.1 uncultured Bacteroidales bacterium
TTCCTCCGTGTTCAGTTTCGCAGTTGCCTGACAAGGATTTCACGGCAGCTCCGCCTTTCGAAGCTCATAATTTGCATATACCGAGTTCATGAGTAAAGCCAAATTTCATCTGATAATGAACTTTTTTGGCCTGTATATAGTTGACATGTGAGAAATATTTAGTAACTTTGTCAACCAAAATAAGTCAATATGAGTAAGGACACTTCAAATATATTCGGTCGCAGGCTCAATCAAGCGAGACTGATTAAAGGAATAAGCATGGAAGAGCTGGGTCAGTCGGTTCAGCCCAGTGTATCACGTCAGGCTATCAACAAGTATGAAAAAGGTCAGTCAATGCCTGATAGCCGGATGTTGATTTCTCTCGGCATGGTTCTCGGCGTAAAACCGGATTATTTCTTCCGTCCTTTTACAGTTGAGGTTGACAAGGTGATGTTCCGCAAAAAGAGTAGATTCTCAGAAAAGGATGCGCATGCAGTCAAGGAGAAAGTGCGCGAGGAACTGGAACGCTATCTGGAAGTTGAACAACTCTCCGGT
Source organism: uncultured Bacteroidales bacterium (assembly GCA_900554845.1). Taxonomy (GTDB): domain Bacteria; phylum Bacteroidota; class Bacteroidia; order Bacteroidales; family Muribaculaceae; genus Lepagella. The sequence continues at coordinate 535 of USIY01000344.1, forward strand.
GTCGCGTCTTCATTTAGTCTTCAGCACAAGCAGATCAACAATGATGGTAACGTGCTAGCCTTTGCCAATTCAGTCAGGCAAAAACTCGGCTTAGGTGTCGATGGTATTTCCAATGTTATCGAGGTCTTGGAGGAGAATGGCATTAAGATCATCGAGGTGTCCGAATCTGAATCATTCGAGGGATTAAGCGGATATGCGAATGACAATATCCCTTTGATTGTCATAAATTGCAATCTGACTTCAGAGAGGAAACGCTTCACTCTTCTTCACGAGTTTGGACATCTCTTGATGAAGTTTGGCGATGATACTTCAAACAAAGTCATCGAAGATTCCTGCAACACCTTTGCCAGAGAGATGCTTCTGCCTTCCGAGGTTCTGAAATCAAGGCTCGGAAACAGCAGACATGATATATCATTGGCCGAGCTGACCGACATTCAAAAGCAGTACGGTATTACCATCGATTCTATAATGGAATCATTGGTGCATAATGGAGTCATTACCGGACGAAGGTATGAAGGCTACCTTAAAAAGAAGAAGATTTTCCCGGATTTCAATTCGTTGGTAGAGCGTTCACTTGCGATTCCTGAAACCTCCGGACGATTCGTAAGAATGGTGTATCGTGCGCTTGCCGATGAGATAATCTCTTTCTCAAAAGCGGCGGCACTGCTGAATACCTCAGTCGATAACGTAAAGGCCCAACTGCAACTTGTCTGACCAATGAAGATAATCGTAAACGACACAAATATCTTCATTGATATGAACTCCATTGGTCTACTTGGACTAATGTGTGAGTTGGAATACGAAATTCATACTGTGGATTTCGTAGCAGCGGAGATAATCAATCCGGAGCAAAAGGAGGTATTCAATCAAATGGTTGCATTGGGTAAAATCAAGGTAGATAGTTTCACGTCGAAGGAGGTCTCTGAGATTGTTGAGGAGTATTCGGCAGTTTCCGGCAACCTGTCTATCCCCGATTGCTCGGTATGCTATTACGCAAGAAAGAACAATGTACCAATGCTGACAGGCGACAGGCGCCTTCGCAGGTACGCCGAACAACAGTCAATCGAGGTACATGGCATACTATTCCTTTTTGATGAAATGGTCGCAAACTCCGTTATATCATCTATTGATGCAGCTACTAAACTTGAAGAGCTCATGGCATTAAATTCCCGGCTACCTCAGGCAGCCATAAGAGAACGGATTGATAAATGGAGAGGTCACTGAACATTTTAACAGTCTGCCTAAGAATGGTTAAAATGAACCCTCGGACTTTAATATCATCGGAAAAAGTATTATCTTTGCAATACCTTTAGAATGCCTTTGGGTCACGCAGCAAACGTCTGCGTGAGGATAAAGAAATTTAGGTTGCAAATTCGCTACACACGAATGTTAACCAACTGCAACTTGCTGATATATGCGCATTTAACTGACAAGGAATAAGTCCCTCCAGCTCCACTATGTACATCCGAACTAAATCGGAAAAATCGAGATAAACCTCGGACTATCAGGCAGTCCTGAGGTTTTTTCGTGTCTAATCCTATCGGACTGTGGACCGATATAAGACCTAAAAAGACCTCAGCAGACATAGTTTAGGCACTAACCAGTCGGTCAATATCAGCGCATCGGCGAAGTATATGGCTTCCCGATTTCCATTATCTCAGAACGCACACTTGTTGACGGCAAGGAGGCTGTTCTGAACCGTTTTGTAGTCGAAGGAAACTACAAATACAAATTCAACAACGGCTTCATCGCCATGAGCGACACCCATGCCGCCTGCATGAATTTCGTTAACGCTCTGGAGAAGATACCCGGCATCATCGCCCAATATGAGGAACGTACCGCCAAACTCAAAGCCGATGTTCCACAGCTCGAAGCCATCATCTCGAAGCCATGGGGCAAAGAGGAAGAACTGAAGCAACTCAAATCCGAACTTGCCGCCTTTGA
>USIY01000345.1 GCA_900554845.1 uncultured Bacteroidales bacterium
CGGCAAACAGTTCGAGCTGCTCCAGTTCCGATTTGCTCATGAGCTCCACCATTTCCTGAACGGATTCACAACCGCACAGCTTGTAGTTGAATCCTCCGATCTGGAACATTCCCCAGAAGGTGCCCAAGTTGGCGCCTTCGCAGTTCACCTTGCGGGCGCTTACCAGCTGGGTCCATTCGCGCAGCCCGTATCCCGAAAGGCCGGGAGGCACTTTCTCCCCTTTCGAGCCCGCTTTGTTTTTGGCTTTGTTTCGGAACTGATTGTAGAGCGACCTGTCAAAATTTATAACCGGCACGCCGGGGGCGAAGAATCCTTTCATCTGCGACCCGGCCTCTATCAATACGACAGCTTTGATTGCTGCCACTTCCACCCCCAATTCCTGCGAAACCAATTTGAAATCCTCGTCAGTAAGTTTTTCATAACGTGTATTTCCATCCTGTGCGGGCAATGTATCCACACGCACTTTGGTCTCCCGGACATCCTGAGGCGCGGCTTTACTTCCGGCGCACGCCGGAAGTGAAACCGCCAGAAGTGTCAGCAACATCGCCGACGCTTTCATGATTCAGCCACTTTCTCTATCACCCTGCGCAGATGTTTCCAGAATTTGTCAACTGTAGGGATCAGAAGTTTTTCATCCGGCGAATGAACGCCTGTCATAGTGGGTCCGAAACTTACCATGTCGAGTTTAGGGAACTTCGACAGGAACAGACCGCACTCAAGACCCGCGTGGATGGCCTTGATCGCGGGTTTCACACCGAAGAGTTCCTCGTATGCGTCGGAAGTGATCTTCATTATTTTGGAATCCATGTTGGGCGCCCAGCCCGGATAGCCGTCACTGTGGTAAACCTTGGCGCCCGCCAGCTGGAAATGGGCCTCCACCTGTCCCGCTATGTCGTTCTTGCGGCTCTCCACGCTGCTTCGCTGTGAAGTGGTGACGCGGATGGTCTGCTCGTCAATGATCTTGACCGAGGCAAGATTGGTGGAAGTCTCCACCAGACCTTCGATGTCACGGCTCATGGACACCACTCCGTGAGGCGCGGAGTAGATGGCACGCACCAGCGCGATGGATGTGTCGCTGTCGAGACAGTACTCCGGTCGTTCGCATCTCTCCACGCGAAGATCCATTGAAGGCTCTATGCCTTTGTATTCATTAAGGATATCCTCGTAATATTTCTTAAGCTTATGTTTCAGCTCTTCCTTGTGCTCGGAATGAATTCCGAACACCGCATACGCCTCACGGGGTATGGCGTTGCGCAGGTTTCCTCCCTCGATGCTGCAGACGGTTATGTCCCACTGCTGTGAGCATTCCCATATGAAACGCGCTATTACTTTATTGGCGTTGGCACGGCCAAGATTGATGTCCGATCCGCTGTGACCTCCCAGCAGGCCGGTGACCGAGACTTTCATATACGAGAAATTCTCAGGAGTAAAGCTGCGTTTGTAAGCGAAATCGGCCGTGGTGTCGATACCCCCGGCGCATCCCACAAAGACTTCGCCGTCGTCTTCCGAATCAAGATTCAGAAGCATATCGCCCTTTATCATGTCCTTGCTGATGTTCTGGGCGCCTTCGAGGCCGATTTCCTCATTGACCGTAAACAGAGCCTCAAGCGGTCCGTGCACAAGAGTGTCGTCGGCCATGACTGCCATGGCGGCGGCTACGCCGATACCGTTGTCGGCTCCCAATGTGGTTCCCTTGGCTTTTACCCAGTCGCCGTCCACGTAAGTCTCGATCGGATCCTTCATGAAATCATGGTCAACGCCGGTGTTCTTCTCGGCTACCATGTCCATATGGGCCTGAAGTATTACCCCGGGAACATTTTCATGTCCCGGCGTGGCCGGTTTGCTCATAACTACGTTTCCCACTTTGTCGGTCTTGACGGCGATACCGTGGTCCTGGGCGAACTTAACCAGAAATTCCCGGATTTTCTCCTCATGGCACGACGGACGAGGAATCTTCGTGACCTCGTCGAAACATTTCCACAGCAACTCGGGCTTAAGGTCTTTTACTTCCATAATATATTAGATATGTTGTTAGTTTTTAGCGGGTTATATAATTATCACAAGGTTTCAGGACATCTCGCGCCCCTTGCTTGACCTTCAAAGTTAACAAAAACTTTGGTAATAAAGCAGAAATTCAACATTTTTTTGCTAATTTTGCAACACGGAGAACATTACGGCACAGTTGCCTCACCACGGATACGATACGCGGCCCGGCGCTTCGCCCGGATGTTGGCTTATGCTGAAAAAACTTAAAAAAAGTGAAATTAACGTTTATAGTTATTATATTATTGGGAATATCGTTACTTTTGCTTTCGATTAACCTTTACGGGGCCAAAAGCATGCATCATCATGCCCACACCCCGGCACATGGCGACAAAACGAACAAACACAACCAATTATAATGAAAAAAATAAAAACTCCCATCGCAATGGCAGCCGCGTTGCTGCTTATGGGTTCCACAGTGA
>USIY01000346.1 GCA_900554845.1 uncultured Bacteroidales bacterium
ATGGAGCCGTCGGCATTAAACTTCAGGCGGTCGATGCAGGTGTGTCGGTGGTCGCGCTCGTCATCACCTAACGGGCGGCGGTGGTAAACTATGTAATATTCGTCCTGCCCGGGAACCTGAATTACCGAATGGTGCCCCGCGCTGGTGGCCACTTCCGGATCTGACTGAAGTATTTTCCCGACGCGCACAAACGGTCCGTACGGGCTGTCGGACATCGAATAGGCTACGGAATAATCCGGACTTCCCCATCCTCCTTCGCTCCACATGAAATAATATTTACCATTGCGTTTCAGCATGAACGGGCCTTCGGTATAGCCTTGAGGGGTGACTTCACGGTAATAGCTTCCGTCCTCCCAGGGCAACAGGGCCGTGAAGTCGTCATTGAGCCGCACCATGTTGCAGTGCCCCCAACCGCCATAGTACATATACCATTGACCATCATCATCCTTAAAGACAAACTGGTCGATTGGCTGCGCGCCGTTTACGATCTCGTTGATGAGCGGATGTCCGAGCACGTCACCGAAGGGGCCCTCGGGACGATCGGCCACAGCGACACCTATCCCTCCTATTTCTCCCTCATGCACATCGTTAGCCGAGAAAAAGAGATAATATTTCTTATTGTGTTCGACTATAGCGGGAGCCCATAAGCACTTATGCGCCCATTTTACCTCAGTAGTGTCAAGTATGGCATGGTGCCGTTCCCAGTTGACGAGATCTTTGGATGAAAAACAATCGATGAAAGTCTGTCGTTCATACAGGTCGCTCCATGTAGGATATATCCAATAAGTATCACCGAAAACCGCTCCCTCAGGATCGGCATACCAACCTTCAAATACCGGATTTTTTGCCTGTAACGCCACTGAAAGAATGAACAGGCCGGAAATTACTGAAATTAAATTTCTGTTCATCACTGATGAATCTATTTTATAATTTTGTAATACAGATGTGCATCACCGTAATCGGCCGAGCGCGACCTTGACCACAACGGGGAAATGGTCGGATGGAGTGCGGGCCACGTAACGGCTCACCTCGATCTCACCCGGGGCATCAGCGGCCTTCACTCTCTCGCTGTTCTCAGGGGTCCGGTAAGTGTCGGTCAAAACTCCATATTTCAAGACCTCGACATCCGGTGTCACAAACACATGGTCAATACGGCTGTCGGTGTAGTTGTCGGTCTCGTAATTGTTGAAAGTGCCGTTCAACGCGTACCGCAACCGGGCCACCTCATATGAGTCCTTCAAGTCTCCGCCCGCTGTAATGGTACGGTACGAAGGACTGGTCTGGTCCACATTGAAATCACCGGTGACAAAAGCCGGACAGTCCTTGCCGAAGTTGTCTATGCGACTGCGCACCAGCTTGGCACCCTCCACGCGGGCCTTCTTGCCGACATGATCCATATGCAGATTGAACATCACGAACTCCCTGCCGCTTTCATTATGACGGAACTTTCCCCAGGAGCATATCCTCGGACAGGCCGCGTCCCACCCCAATCCCGGTTTGTCGGGAGTCTCGGAAATCCAGAAATCACCATGATCCAGCAGAGTGAACATATCCTTCCTGTAGAATATTGCGGAATGCTCCCCCTCTTCCTTGCCGTCCTCACGGCCCACTCCGATATAGTCATAACCCGGCAACTCCCCTTTGAGATCCTCAAGCTGGCTCTTGAATCCCTCCTGAGTGCCGAAGATGTCGAATTCATGATATCTTATCAGCTCTCCCAGAACCGGGCATCTTCGCGACCAGCCGTTTCCAGCTTTTGTGTCGCCGTCGTTCAACTGCCTAAGGTTATAGCTCGCCACATTGAACACTGCCTTCTCAACGGCTGTAATGGTGCCTCCGAAACTCAGAAGCACCACAACAACTATAATCCAACCTTGAATCGCTCTGTTTCTCTTCATCATATATTATTCAATAAGTCTATCTTTCCCTCGTTAACGAGCTTCAGAATCAGTTCGCCGAACAAAGTGTTCTGCCAAGCGAACCAAGCACGGGTGAACTTAGCCGGATCGTCCTTATGGAACGACTCATGGATAAAACCAGTACCTGCCTCGGTATCCATGACACTCTTCAGGCACTGCGCCACCTCGGCGTCGTCGGTACTTGTGAACGCCTTCATCATAAGGCTCATCGGCCAGATATAATCATAACCGATATGCGGACCGCCTATGCCTTCGCCAGCCTTTCCTTTGAAGAAATAGGGATTGCTGTCGCTCCAGATGAACTTACGGGTGTTCTGATAAACAGGATCATTCACATCCACGTCCGACAGATACGGCAGCGACATCAGGCTCGGCGCATTGGAATCATCCATCAGCAGATGATTGCCGAATCCGTCGCACTCAAAGGCATAGATCTTACCATAGACAGGGTGATCGTATACGGCGTGTTTACGCAACGCTCCGTCAACCTCATCGGCCAACGCCCGGCACTCGGCGCCTCTGCGTCCGTCATGGTTCACGGT
>USIY01000347.1 GCA_900554845.1 uncultured Bacteroidales bacterium
ACACTTGGCTCCTCGGAGCCGTTAACAAACTCTCAAAAAATAACCGAAGTATTGTTATAATTAGCAATTAAAATTTACAGATTTTATCTTCCTCGTATGGAGGGGAGATTTCCGAGTCTCCCGTATATGGAGGGGAGACTTCCAAGTCTCCCAACTAAATCGGTCCTCATTTGGGCATTTCGGGGAATTTTGCTAACTTTGCATATTATGTCAACTTCCCTGAAGAAATGAATCTGGATAAGTTCGTAAAAGATCATGTGATTGAGAGACAGGAAAGTCTGTTTCTTAAAGATATAGAGGATAATAAGGAAAAACTTGACAAGTCGATACGGGGAAAATCCGTCCTTGTCATCGGAGGTGCCGGCACGATCGGTACCTCTTTCATAAAGGCTTTATTGCCTTTTGAACCCGCGGAACTTGTCGTCGTGGACTTGAACGAGAACGGGCTCGCCGAGCTGACAAGGGACTTGCGGTCGAGTTCGGATTTGAAGGTTCCTTCCGTGTTCCTTACTTATACTCTGGACTTCACCGATCCTATACTCGGAGACATATTCCGTGACCACGGAGGATTCGACATCGTTGCCAATTTCTCGGCCCACAAACATGTGCGCAGTGAAAAGGACAAATATTCCGTTGAAGCGTTGCTCAAAAACAATGTCATCAAGGCTAAGAAACTTCTTGACCTGCTGAAAGTATACAAACCCGAGCATTTCTTCTGCGTCTCCACCGACAAGGCCGCCAACCCGGTGAATGTCATGGGGGCCTCCAAGCGTGTCATGGAGGATCTGATAATGTCTTACAAAACTGATTTTAATGTAACCACTGCCAGATTCGCAAATGTGGCGTTTTCCAATGGATCTCTGCCGGCGAGTTTCTTCGACCGCATGATGAAAAATCAGCCTTTGGTGGCTCCTTGCGACGTGAGACGTTACTTCGTGTCGATGGAAGAGAGCGGGCAGATTTGTATGCTTGCCTGCATCCTCGGAAATAGCGGCGAGATTTTCTTCTCACGGCTCGGTGAAAACAAGATGAAGACCTTCTCGGAAATTTGCGATGCTTTCCTGTCGGAAATGGGTTATAAGAAGCATGAATGCGGATCGGACGACGAGGCTAAATGTTTCGCGGCGGCTAATTTGCCTGGAGACACTTATCCGGTGGTGTATTTCAAAAGCGACACAACCGGTGAGAAAGATTTTGAAGAGTTCTATGTCGAGGGAGAGACCGTGGACATGGAGCGGTTCCGTTCTCTCGGAGTTATAACCCGTACCGACAACAAACCCCGTGAGGAGGTGAATAATCTTATTGATTCTTTGGAGGCACTGTTCCACGACAGATCTTTTACGAAGGCCGATGTTGTGGAATGTCTTGAGTCGTATCTTCCCAATTTCCGACATGAGGAAAAGGGGAGGAATCTTGATGATAAAATGTAAGGGATGCGAACGGTCATTATAGCTGAGATAGGGGTTAATCATGGTGGCGACTTCGACACAGCCTGCAGATTGGTCAAGGCCGCGGCGGAGGCCGGTGCCGATTACGCAAAGTTCCAGACTTTCAAGGCGGAGAGCCTTGTCAGCGCCGGCGCGAAAAGAGCGGACTATCAGGTTGCGAACTGCGGCGGTGACGAGACTCAGCTGCAGATGCTTCGCAAGCTTGAGATTTCCAATGATGACCTGCTTCGTCTCAAGGATGTGTGCTCTGAAAACGGCGTAGGGTTCATGTCGTCGCCATTCGATCTTGAGAGCGTCGATTTTCTGGCCGGCCTTGATATGGATTACTGGAAGATCCCTTCTGGCGAAATCACGAATCTTCCTTACTTGGAACGTATCGCAAGCCACGGAGGGAAGGTGATAATGTCCACGGGCATGAGCACCATTGAGGAAGTGGAATCAGCTGTGAAGGTATTGACAGACAACGGAATTTCTCGCAAGAATATAAATCTGTTGCATTGTAATACACAATATCCCACACCCCCGGAAGATGTGAATCTTCTAGCTATGGATTCGTTACGTGACCTGGGTTGTGGCAAAGTGGGTTTCAGCGACCATACTCAGGGAATAGTGGTGCCGGTTGCTGCGGTCGCCATGGGTGCTGAGATAATCGAGAAGCATTTCACTTACGACAAGAACGCAGTCGGTCCCGATCATAAAGCGTCGGCCGATCCCGAGGAGTTCAAGGCCATGGTCGACGGTATTCGCATTGTGGAGAAGGCAAGGGGATCGTCCCTGAAACATGTCACAGAAAGCGAGAGCGCGAACATTGAGGTGGCGCGTAAGAGTATCGTTGCTTGTCGGCGTATCGCCAAGGGAGAGCTGTTGACAGTGGACAATATAACGGTCAAGCGCCCCGGCACCGGGATTTCACCCATGCGCTGGCACGAGGTGATCGGTCTCCGGGCCGTAAGGGATTTCAATGCCGATGATTTGATAGAGATATGATGAATCTTGATTTTTATAC
>USIY01000348.1 GCA_900554845.1 uncultured Bacteroidales bacterium
CGGTGCGTTTGCGCACGCCTCCGGCGTTTTCCACCTGTGCGGAAAGTCCGAACGCTGTCAGAACAAAAGCAGCCGAGAGTATTATTTTTTTGAATATCATTGTTGTTGGTCTTTAGTCTTTGGTCTTTGGTTGTTGGTCTTTGGTCTTTGGTCGATGGTCTCACAACTAATGACTAACGACTAATAAACTAATGACTCACAACTCACAACTCTTTATCTCTAAAAGGGTTGGCGCCACCGGATCCCATCATGGGATTCTGCATGTTGATGGTCATGGCGGTGATCATCTTTTCGTAAACTGAGTTAAGCTGCTTCATGTAACGGGCCATCTTTTCCGTCTCCTCGCAGTAACGGCTGGATTCCTGCGCCGACTTCTCGTACATGTCGCGTATGTCTTTCAGCCCGCGGTTCACGCGGTCGATGCTCTCCAGCTGCGAGGCTATGCTCTTGAGCTGGATCTCATAGATGGTGTTCAGTCCCGCTATGTTGCGGTTGAGGTCCTCCATCTGCGACACATAACCGTTGGAATTGGCGGATATATTTTCCGAATTTTCTGTGATGGCTTTGTAAGAGTTCAGCAACGTAGCGCTTACGTCGTTGAGTTTCTGAGTGGTCTCGTTAAGACTCTTCATCTGCTCGGCGATGCCCTGCATTCCTTCCAGATATTCCTGGGAAGCCTTTGCGATTTCCTCCCCTTGGCTCAACTGCTCGCCCGACACCTGCGGGATCATCGCATCCTTCGCGCCCTGCAGGTTGATGACGCCGCCCGACATGGCGTCGCCTTCCACGGTGAGGTCACCGGTGCCTGTGCCGCCGTTGATCACAATGCCGCCGCCGTTGTGGAAGTCCGGACGGTCCGCGGCGTTTTTTGTGTCGAGGACGGGAAACACATCCTCCCATGCGTATTCACGCGGAGGTCGGTCGAAAGCCGTGAGGATGAACATCATGATCTCAGTGCCCATACCGATGCACAGCAGCAGGCTACCTCCGGGGAGGTGCAGGATCTTGAACAACGCTCCCCAGATCACGATGGCGGCGCCGATGGAATATGCGAAATTGAAGAAACGCTGGCCTTTCTCCCCGTGCAGGAAGCGTTCGATGCCGTTGGCGTATTTTCTGATCTTTACCATTTTTCTATGTCAGTTGAACGTTGTTATTTTTTCTTGGCTTTGGACTTGTTGCCTCGTGCGAAACCTATCTGTGACCGGACGTTGCGGAAGCCTATGTAGCTGCGCTGCTCGTTCTGGTATTCCCAGGATCGCAGATCCGAACGGACGTTCTGAGCGGCGTCTTTCCACGAACCTCCGCGGACTATCTTGCGCTTCATCTTGTAGGGATCCTCTTTGGCCGCGTCATAACGGTACTCGGGATTCAGGTCGGAGGTGAGTCGGTCGATACTCTCGGTATATGCCGTCGAAGTCCATTCCGACACGTTGCCCGCCATGTCGTAGATGCCGAAGTCGTTGGGGTTGTACGTTCCCACCCTCGACGTTATGACATGACCGTCCAACACATAGTCGCCTTCACGCGGTTTGAAGTTGGCGTAGAAACAACCTCTCTCGTCCATGGGGAGCGTTTCCTCCCAGGGGTACATGCTCTCGGAGTTTCCGGCGCGCGCGGCGTATTCCCATTCGGCCTCGGTGGGCAGACGATAAGGCTCGATATAGACACCCTCGCGTCCCAGCGAGCGTTTGAGATACTCCGTGCGCCAGTTGCTGAAGGCGTTGGCCTGCTCCCAGCTGACTCCCACCACAGGATAGTCGTTGTAGCCGGCGTGGGCGAAGTACATGCGGGTATAGGGTTCGTTGTAAGCGTTCTCGAAGTCATTGATCCAGCACGTGGTGTCGGGATATACGTTCACGATGTAAGTGTTCAGGAAGTCATAATCCCCGGTCAGGGGTCGGCTGATTGTCTCTCGTACTATTTGCCCCTCGTCGGTGAGGTAGGCGGTGTCCTTGGAGATAATGGGAAGTTCGGTGGGCACGGGGAGGTCCGTGTTGTATTCCCTGCGCTCCGCCTCCAGCCGGTTTTTGCGCTTGGCCGCGGCGGTATGGTTGTAGATCTCGTACCGGTAGTTCATCTGAGTGGGGTCCAGCTCACGGTGTCCGGTGATCGGATTGGTGCGGTACACGCTTTCAATCGCACGGGCCTCGTCTTCATTGGCGTTTCGCCATGGAATGGGCTTGTTCCAGTTCAGATAAGGCTTTATGGGATTGCCCTCCCTGTCCTCCTCGATCTTATATACCTCGTTGCCGCCGAAAGCCGGGTCGGCCAGACGCTCGCGGATAATGCTGTCGCGCACCCAGAACACAAACTGCTTGTATTTGGAGTTCGTCACCTCCGTCTCGTCCATCCAGAAGGCGTCCACCGATACGCCGCGGGCGTTCTTGCGGATGCCGGCC
>USIY01000349.1 GCA_900554845.1 uncultured Bacteroidales bacterium
GTCGTAAAGTGTGGCGAAGACCTCTCGGGTAGTACTGTCAACTATTTCCCGCAGACGTATGTCAGTCTCCATTTTTTCAGCCACTGATGACGACGGAATGCAATATATATCGCAGGGAACAGTGGCTATTATCGAGCAGCGCGACTTCTGTCGGTACAGACTCCCCGGGAAATCACAAACGAAGTGACCCGCAAATTCCAGACCAACGACGTGCGGAGTGCCATCAGTGGAATAACACACATATTTCAGGGCTCCTGATTCAATGTAACCGATATATCTTCCAACTGTACCGGCGGCAATAAATTCCTCGCCTCTTTCATAATGGCGTAATTCACCTCGATTAATACACAGGTCACGCCAATATCCGGCGTCTATATTATCGATATATGAATTGAACTGCGATTTCTTCACGCGCCGGATTATGGTAGAGTTAAATTGATGATTCTACATTGAGTATCACGCGGGAGTACACGCTTTCATAGCGTACCAGAAGCACTACTCTCACTTTGCCCCCGGGAGTCCATGCGCTGTTGGAAAAAGCTACGGTGTTGCCGTTCACATTTATATCAAGCGTCGCTTCGAGGTCATCATACACACTTCCGATATTGGAAGTGGAGACATAGCTGTCGATTATGCATCCTTTGGGAAAAGAATAAGATGCTGTCTCGGGGAATTCTCCGTTACGGAGGGCAAGCTTCAGGTCAGTCTCGGAGTCCCATTCGGGAAGCTGCGGTACTGCCGGGTAGCATTCGGCATAAGTAACTTTCGCACCGCTTATATCATTGTCCATAGTACATGACTTTTTTAGTAGTGAGGATAACAGTCAATGTTACAGCATATTACAGCATAAGACACTGTCGGTATTGTTAAGAGAATCAAATTGGATAACATGCCGTAATACAGGCATAAAAACGAAAAGACGCGGGGCTGGATTGTTAATAAGGTGAAGTGTAATCCTTAAAGCCCCACGTCAAATGGATACTTTATTAACAATTCTGACACCGGTTTTGCCCACGGGCATGAACCTTTCTTTGAAAAAATGTCTTTTCGCCATACTTCAGGCCATGATAGTCAGCTGGTCTGTCAACATACTCAAACTCGCCTCAGCCGTTTCCTCGAAAGCGTCAGTTCCGTCGGTTGTACGGCGTATTGAACGTTTCCTCCTCCGCGGTCTGGTGAAACAGCACGAGGCAGCAAGAAGCATCGTGGACAGACTGGACCACAGCGGGCGGTTCATACTCAGCATGGACGGCACGGCATGGCAGCTCGGCTCATTCAATTACTACGTGCTGGCCGTCGGGATATGCTTCGACGGCATCGCCCTGCCAATCTGCTTCGCCTTCTTCCCGGGACGTGAGATAACGGATTTCACGGATGAGATATGCATCATGGAGCGTGTTGTCTCACTGCTTGGTGCCGGAAGAATCGAATGTCTGCTCGCCGACAGGGAATTCGGGAATGGCAATTTTCAGAAATGGTTGCAGGTCAGAGGTATAAAATATTGCATAAGGTTGCGTGAAAATCTCTATATGCGCAAGGACGGAGAGAAAAAAGGCCGCAAGCTGCGTGATGTACTGTCATCGGTAAAAGTCGGAGAGCACATAGTGTTGCGCAATGTATACCTTACCCGCAAAGGTGTGATGGTGCGGATCTATGCGACACGGCGCATCGGACGCAAGGGGGAGGAATCGCTCATAATACTTGCCTCGCCAATCGAATACGATTGCACTGAAAGGCTGTATCGGAAGAGATGGACTCTGGAGACAGCATTCAGGGGATTGAAGACATGCGGATTCAATATTGAGGACACTCATCTTGGCGAGAAACGGTTTGAGAACATGCTGACACTGGTAATGATCGCATATGCCGCCGCATTCATACAGGGACTCATCAAGATAAGGTCACTTCCTATTCCGTTGATGAGAAAACGGGACGTCAAGCGGATTTCTATATTCAGATATGGCTATGTGGAACTGCTGCATGACTTCTGGGCTAATGTTAAAAACATGGCGGCTTTGCCTACATAAAAATGTCATGTACTATGATCATTGTCCTTATCATATATCCATGAATCGACATAGACATTATAGAAATTGGTATTGGTCGGAAATGCCCTCTCGCCGGCAACAGTTTTCACATCGCGGGCGAGCACTATCTGATAATAATTTCCGGGCGTCACAGCCACTTCCTGCGCCAGCTGCGAAAGATTAGGATTCCGGTTAAAGCCTCCCTTTCTTCCGAGGTCGGCAATACCACAATAAGATGAAGTGAAGTTACTTGCGGAATTTATGTATACGTCCGACCCTCCTATAGTGACCTGTCTGTCACCGATAGTCATATTTAGGGATATTGCATTGTCGGGCATTCCGGGTTCGTCGTCATTGCTGCATGAAACC
>USIY01000350.1 GCA_900554845.1 uncultured Bacteroidales bacterium
GTCCTTGCGTTCCCATTCGCTTACATTCTATCGGATTGTCGTAGAAGTATTGCATGGCGTCTTTCAGTGTCTCTACATCTCCTACCTTGCAGCGTAGACCGGTTTTGTTGTTTACCATAGTATCGGCGAGACCATAGGCATCGCTGCATATTACCGGAAGACCAAGACATGAAGCTTCAATTACACTCATACCGAACCCTTCGCGATATGAAGGAAGGCAAAATACGTCTGCGGCTTGTAGTGATAACTGAGGAGTCGGAGTCGGTCCATAGTAAAGGAAGTTTTCTTTATCTATTATATTCTTGTATCTACTCAAATCGGCCATGCAATGTTCTTCGTCTCTGCCAAAAATTAGAAGATATATATTTGTATAGTGATTTGCAAGCAGATTGAAGGCTTCAAGAAGCTCATATATTCCTTTGTCTCGATTCAGACGCCCCATAAAGCAATATACCAACTTATCTTCAGGGATGTTCAAAAGTTTACGTTGTTCAGCTCGGACTTTCTCATCAGGTGTATAGCGTGATGTATTTGCTCCACATATCGATCCAGCCCCAAGTACTTTTGATTTGTCTGAGGAAACAATTCCTTCAGAAATCAAGAATTGTCTTTGAGCCTCACCGTCCACGAGAATATGGTTGTCAAGTTTTGCTATAAGCTTATCAAACTGTTTAAGCATCATCCTCATGATCCCCTGGCGTGTGGCCCAGACTTGACCAGTGAAGATATGGATTCGATGTTTGATGCCAGCCATTCGAGAAGCTAAAGCCGTTACTAATCCTGCTTTGGGAGTGACGGAATGAACAACATCGAATTTTTCCCTTCTTAAATATTTGAATAAGCTTAAAACGGACTGCAGATCTTTCCTTAGCGAAATTCCCCTTTCAATTGAAATGTCTTTAGTTCCAGCCAATACGGGAATATGTTTCCGAAGTCTTTCATATTCTCCCTCCTCCGAAAAATTAGCCACAATATATATATCATAAGGGAGGTTCTATTATTTGATTTTTCAGACTGGCGCATCGAGACAGAACCTCATTAAGCCTCGCCTGTCAGCCTTTGTCAGTTGCAAAATTAATGATTTGGTATGATATGTCAAAATATTTTTATGTCATTTTTTTGTGTTTTTTTTGGGGGGTAAGCGATTGATATAAAGATAAATACGAATTTCGAGTCGTTCTTGTCAGGCTTTTATCCAATCAGGGTGATACCTGAAAATCTGTGCGAAACGGGCGATGTTGTACGTGAGATTTGTGAGAGCCACGCAGGCTTTTGCCCGGATCATTCCAACACCGCGGAACACCAGTCCGCCCATCGAGCGCTCGATGAAACCGAATACATGCTCGACCCTGCTTCTGATTTTTGACTTGCTTCTGTTGGATGCCTTCTGCCCGTCTGTAAGCGGATGGTTGCGGTACCCTTTCTCACATATGAGCGGAATCACATTTTTCTCGACAAACCCATCCTCCGTGCCGACATATCCGGCATCCAGCCAGAATGTCTCGCCCTCGGCATCGTTGTCGTCAACAAGCTCCGAGGCTCTCCTTGAATCA
The DNA here is from genome assembly GCA_900554845.1 of uncultured Bacteroidales bacterium. Classification (GTDB taxonomy): domain Bacteria; phylum Bacteroidota; class Bacteroidia; order Bacteroidales; family Muribaculaceae; genus Lepagella. The sequence goes on from USIY01000350.1 coordinate 1,554, forward strand.
TGCACCGATGCGTCTGTGGTGTCGTATCCTGTTATAAGTTTGGTCTTTACGCATACCTTGGCGTGATTTTTGTAGCCGTAGAATGTTTCGTCACGCTTCTTGGTCCATCTCGCGTCAGTATCCTTGTGGCGCTTCTTGTTGGGCTTGTCTGCCCAAAGCTCGTCCCCTTTGCCATCCTTTATGGCGGTGTTTTCTTCCCGGGTGTTGCGCTGGCGGGGGGAGACAACGAAACTTGCGTCTATCATCTTGCCCTCGTGAACTATAAGACCCAGTGTTGCCAGATGATTGTAAAAGTCCCTGAACATGGCGTCATAGCCGCCGCTCTTACTCAGGGTCTCCCGGTATTTCCATATCGTGCGGGCATCGGGAACGTCCGTGACCGTCAATATGCCTAAAAATTCTCTGAAACTCGTACGGTCTTTAATCTGGTATTCAGCCTGTTCGTCACTGAGACCATAAAGCCTCTGGAGAAACATCACCTTGAACATAAGCACTGGGTCAATCGGTCGCCGCCCGGCATTGTTTTTGCGTTCCTCGTTGAGAAGATGCGCCTCAAGTGTGGGGCGAAACAGCTCGAAATCGACTATGCCGCTTATGAATTCAAGAGGATTGCCCATTTTTGAAAGCGATTGCACTGTCGATTCCTGCTCAAACAGACTGGAGCTTTGCTGATTCCTGCGGTATGATGACGTCTTCTTCATATCTTATAATTTTTACACAAAGATACGAATTATTTCTCTGATATGCAAATATTTAATTTATAGAAGTTCCCATTAGTTACCGAATCAATTATCGATTCATAAAGTATTCTTCGAAACGTTCAAGGATTAGCTCGTCGAT
>USIY01000351.1 GCA_900554845.1 uncultured Bacteroidales bacterium
GTATTCTATCACTCCCATGGCATAGAGAGCCTCGGAGTTGACCTCTCCTTTGTTCTGATCCAGATAATTGATCAGAGCCTGACGCGCCAGATCGTATTCGTCAAGTTTAAAGAAACTCAAACCGTTGACACGATGGATCTCGGGACAGAGTTCGGGCACCGGGTCCTTGAACATCATATTGTCGGCGGTGTTGACAACCTGTCGGTAATCCCCCTTCATGTAGAGAATCTGCACAATATAATACCCCGCCGGCAAGTCTTTGATCCCCGGGGTCACGCTCATGAACCCCTTGAGGGCAGAGTCCATGTCGCCTTCTATATAGTCGCAGTAAGCGGTGTAGAATTTCCGCACGTCGGAGAATCCGCGGCCCTTGACATTCTTCAATTCGGCGCGCGCCTCCTTGTAAAATCCGGACTTAATCATACACAAAGCCTTGCGATAGGAATAAAGAGCCCGATCGGGACCCGACAATCCCTTGATGTCCGCGCGGTTATAAGCGGCCAGTGCCTCAGGCCAATCATGCCGGTAAAAGGAGATGTCGGCGATTTTCAACCGCGCTTCATTGGCGTGCATTCCGGCGGGGTACATGTCGGCGTAGCGCCGAAGCATCGAGGCCGTGCCGGGGGCGTCAAGCCGATACGCGTCAAGAAGCGTCTTCCACTGCATTTCAGGTTCCCCTTCAGAGAAATCGAATGCACTGACTTGCAGACCTATGGATAAAAAGAGGGACAATATAGTCGCTACTCTGAAATTCATGATGTTCATAAAGACAAAATTACAAAAAAAATCCGTCACTGCCAATTTAAACAGCGGTGACGGAGAAATATTGTAAGGATTCTACGAGCAATCAGATTATCTGCAACAGATGGAGCTCATCCGCTATTTCAGTGCCGCTGAGGCGTCTGCGCACGGCCAGAGTCCTAACCAGCTCATCTATGGCCGGATGAAGCCGGTTGTTGTTAAAAATACGCCGCATGTAAGTACGTGTGCGGTTATACAGCTGGTTCACTTCATCTTCTTCCAGACCGCATTGCTCGCGGCCCTCCTCCATGATGGCATTATGAATGCTATCCATAATGTCATCGGGCACTTCGCGGCCAAGACGGACCAACGAACGCGACATCACATTGCTCAACGCCATGGCTGAAGTGAGATTAAAACTGTTGAGCATGTTGCTCCAGACAGCCTTAGGCGACAGCGAGGGCGAGCCGCAAAGATAATATTCATGTGTGAACGTAACCATAGGTCCGTCGCTGTCGAGGGAGACGTCAACCACACGGTCCAGAGCATCCAGAGCCGCCAGCGATATCGCCATTCCGGCAAGTCCGTACGCGCGGTCATCGTCGTTGATATATTTCAAAGAAAATGCACTACTCATATCTTTAAAACGTCTATTCTCTACCTTATGTTTTATATTTGTATCAGTCTTGTGGTATCTCCCACCGACAAGGTTACTTTCGCACCTTCCACCATCGGAAGGTTGTCGTCGACATGTCCGACGGGAAAGCCGAAAGCCACCGGAATGCCTAACGGGCCGACGCTTTGCAACAACGAGTCCAGCATATCCTCCATCGTGGAATATTTGGCGCTCGGCCGATAGTCAGTGAACTGTCCGAAAATGATTCCTTTCACCTTATGCAACGTACCCGCCAGATAAAGTCGCCACAACATCCGTTCCACCGCATAGATAGCTTCGGAGACATCCTCCAGAAACAGTATTATATCTTCGCGAGAAGCAAGCGCAAAAGCATCGTAGGGAGTGGAGGCGAGTCCGTTGAGCACGGCAAGATTGCCGCCGACAAGACGTCCGGAGCCCTCGCCCCTGCGGCTCAGCTCATGAGTGGGCACCTCGTAATCCATTCTGCCGCCACTGAGCAAAGACATCAACGCCGACGAGGCATCATTATCGGGATTCTCGCAAAGATGCTTGGCCATCGGACCGTGAATCGAAGCCACACCCGCGTGGAGCAACGCCGCGTGCAGGGCCGAAATGTCGGAGAAACCTATAAGCCACTTGGGTCTATTCCGAAGAAATTCCCCCGACAGTCCCGGCAACAAATGGGCGGTTCCATAGCCGCCGCGGGCACACAACACGGCATCGAACCGCGGGTCGTTCCACGCAGTGTTGAAATCCTCAAGCCGCCGATCCGCGCTTGCCGCGTAACAGCCGTCGGCCGGCCCTTTAGCATAGGGCATCGCCACAGGCTCATATCCTTTCCCCCGCAAAAAATCCACCGCTCCGTCGATATATTCTTCCTTGACTATCGAGGCCGGTGAAATTATCGCTATCCGAGAGCCGGGACGCAATGGCGCCGGAATTATAATCCTATCCATTCTCAGAAACTGTTTAAATTTCTTTCGAAAATTTTATTATAAGAGTTCTTTCAAGGCTT
>USIY01000352.1 GCA_900554845.1 uncultured Bacteroidales bacterium
CTCTTAGATCATGAATAGATTCCTGATAAACACTCTGTATTTCCTGTTGTTGGTTCTGGTGCTTCTCGTAATCGGAGAAATGGCCGTGCGTTCCATGCCGAATCCGTATTCAGTCAAAAAAGAGGCTGTGTCACGTTATGGGAGGGACACCGAAACTCTTGTGCTTGGCGCGTCAAGATCATATTACGGAATTGTCGCCGACAGTCTGCCGAACACGCTGAACCTTGCGAACATATCTCAGAATTTTGAATACGACTACCGTATTCTGGAAATGACGGCCGACAGTATGCCGAACCTAAAGACAATAGTGCTGGCGGTATTTATGTCTTCGTTCTTTGAACCTCCTATGGAAAAAGGTTCCGAATGGGGTCTGGAGAATTATTATAAGATATACTTCGGGATTCCGAAATATGGCGATTGCTCTTTCCGAAACCTTGAGTTGTCGCGGTTTTCATCATATTCGGGAAAATTAAGGAATCTGTTGACACGCAAGAAAGGGCCGCAGTCAAGTCCCAAAGGATTCGGCATGGATTTCGATAAAAGTCCCGGAGAGGCCATGATACGGGCAGAGGCGGAGAAATCGGCGGCGCGACAGATCTTCCCTAATGATTATGTGGATTATAATAAGCGATGGTTTGAGAAAATCGCTCAATTCGCCCTTAATCATAATATACGCCTGATTTTGGTCGGAATGCCATTGACTCCCGATTTTGTCAAGGCCCTCGTTGATGATCCTCAGATAGCCAAGACAAAGGATGTTCTGGCAAAATTACGACAGCGGTACGATTTCGAACATTACGATTTTGAGTGTGACCCTTCATTCGGTTATGACGATTTTCATGATCCCGACCATCTTGACCTGCAAGGCGCCCTCAAGTTTACGAAAATATTGCGCGACAGCGTCCTGAACGTTCCTTGTCCCGCGAATTGACGATGTCGGGACAGGCACACACTCGCTAAGCCATCGATTCGCTGCTGGATATTTCCTTCTGATATATATGAAAAACTGTATGCATATAGCTGTAAATCAAAATAAAAGTGTTACTTTTGCAATATGAACGACTTGACAGTATCAAATATCGAGCGGCAGAACGTGCTGAATAATCGCTATGCCGTTGACGCTCTTCAGGAGAATCTTGGATTTACCGGGATGCTTTTTGAGGGCGAATACCGTTTTACCAAGAAAATGGTAGCTGATTTCTATGAGGTTGAGGAACGCACCATAGAGCGTCTTTTGGAAGAGCATGGCGACGAGCTGAAATACAACGGCTATATATTAAGTAGAGGTAAGCAGTTGAAAGAGTTTAAGTTGCAATTTGCTCCCGTCATCAATGTCGGGAGCAAAACCACTCAACTTGGCTTATTCAATTTCCGTGCCGTGCTTAATGTCGGTATGCTGTTGACTGAAAGTGAGAAAGCAAAACAAGTCCGTGCCCGCATCCTTGATATTGTCATCTCTACCATCAATAAAAGAGCTGGCGGAGGTACGAAATTCATCAACACACGCGATATTGACTTCCTACCGGCGGCTATTGAAGAAGACAATTATCGAAAGAACTTTACAAGTGCTGTCGGCAAATGTGTGCAGGGGCATAAGAATTTCAAATACGCTCAGATAACAGATTTTATATATCAGGCAATTTTCAAGGAAAAAGCCAGAGAATATCGTGCATTGTTGCGTCTTGATAAGGACGACAACGTTCGTCGTACCCTGTATGCAGAAGTGCTCCGCTGTATTTCTTCTTTTGAGAACGGAGTGGGATATGCTATTCAATCCGAATACAAGGCTAACGGTGGAGAACCCATAGCTTTGGACCGCGTAAAAGGACTTATCTCGGAGCAGGAGCAATCACCTGCTATGCAACCATTCATTTATGATGCCCGTACCAAAATGGCTTCGCGTGATGTCGCATTTCGAGATGTGTTTCACAACAACATTGCCGGTTATCTCCGCGCTGTAACTCCTGAAGAATTTGACCGTTTCATTGGAGAAAAATCTATTGACTTCGATGATATCATGAATCTTCCGGAAAACAGAGAAGTTCTTAAACGCCTAAAGCAAGCCGATGACGATGAATGAGGAACTGAAATATATCGACTATGATGGTGCGTTAGAGGTCTATCGTAAGACTGTCGCCGCCAGCGGTGGCGGTTTGCAGGGCGTGAAAGACGAAGGAGGCATACGAAAAGTGCTTGACTTCGTTCAAAACGACTTGTATTATCCGACCTTCGTCGAGAAACTGACCTATCTGGTTTTCGGATTATGCACCGGACATTACTTCGAAGATTCCAATAAACGGGTAGCGTTGACAATCGGCGTCTGGTTCCTTGTCCATAACGGCTACTATTGGCACGCCTACAGCTTCATGCAGTGCATGGAGGCAATAAT
>USIY01000353.1 GCA_900554845.1 uncultured Bacteroidales bacterium
ATATATAACAGATTCAAAAGGTAACAACCTGTCGTGGAGAAATAATCGTTATAAATGGTCAACATATTTAGATCTCAACGATTTGCAGAATATTCCGGCTGTAAACAATCAAGGGGTGGCGCTTGCTAAAAGAACCGAATACCTTCCGAATATCAAAACGCAGAATATACAAGAGTATAATGAAGATAATTACAATCAGGCTGCCTATGACCCGAGCGGTACAACGATACAGGCCATACGGGCCTGCATGAACCGGAACCGCGATCTGAATGGCGACGGCATAATCGACAAGAGCGAGTTACGTTGGTATGTGCCGACATCCACGCAATATCTGCGTATGATTCTTGGAAGGAACTCGCTTGAAGATCCTCTGTTTGCCCCGGTTGGAATCACACGGATCGCTTATCCAGATTTAAGCAATTCCAACTCCAGGTATATGTTCTATGCCAGCGACGGAAGAGTGATGTGGCTTATGGAGGGCACCTCGTGGAGTATATACCGCAACAACACTGCCAACACCCCGTCGCCCTGGGAGGTGAGATGCGCACGCAATCTTGGCTCGAATATGTCCAACATCAACAACACCGCGGCAAGTACTCCGGCATTCAGAAAGATCAACGGCCGGAACATTATCGATGTTTCCCTGTTCGATGACAAAAGCCTGCGACAAGAGGCATATCACGGGCCAATGCCGGTTCATCAGATTAATGATCAGCATTACAACCGCTGTTACAGAGCTTTTGAATATAAATCGGAAGTGATTCCGCTCAATTCCGACAGACTGACAGGCAATCTGGCGGTAAAGTCAACGGAGACTTGGTCCGATTATCTAACCCGAGCCAATCCATGCGACATTTACAATACAGGAGGGGAAACCGGCTGGCGTGTCCCCAATCAGAAAGAGCTGGCAATCATGGGTATGCTCGGCGTGTACAATGAAAGTACCAACGGCACGACATTACAATCCGGTTGTTCTTTCTCATTTTTCGATTTCTCAGGTTATGCACCGGGGCAAAATCCCAATGATCCCGTTGCCGGAGGTTCCATTACGACGCAATATCGTTACGAAATGAAATTACGTAGCGGTGACGGTGTAATGACACAGATAGACATGAGAAACCAAAACATAAATACGGGGTATTATGGCGTCCGGTGCGTTCGCGACTACACCGGCACGATACCAAAATGAAATATTGGATTATAGTAATCATTCTTGCCACGACTCCGGTGTTTGCCGGATGCAAAGGCACTAATAATGGCAACACTTCAATTGAAGCGTCGCCAGATAGTGCGGTGTCCCTGGACCTTCCGCTGCCGTACGTGCCGGACAGCATCGTTGGGCCGGAGGCCCGCGCCGACTATCTGGCGTTGCATTACTGGGACGGGATGGACTTCCGCGACCGGAGGGTCGCCCTGGATTCGGCGTTCGTGGAGCAGAATTTCGCCAACTATGCCACGGTGCTGGCGCTTTCCTCGGAGGCCGGTCGCACTGCTGCTGTGACCCGAGTGCTGAATATGGCGCGCGACGCTTCACATGAAGCCTACGTCTTCCTGGCGAACGTGGCGCTAAGATATCTCTATGACCCGGAGTCGCCGATGTACGACGAATTCTCCTATCTTCCCTTCGCGGAATATGCCGTGCGGATTTCGCGCGACGAGGACGACGCCGCAATGTCGCGCCGCGACAATATCCTCAAGAACCGTCCCGGGACCGTGGCACCCGATTTCTCCTTCATCACCCCGGACGGACGCAAACGGCGTCTGCACGAACCGGGACTTCCGGAGCAAAAAATACTGCTGATGTTCTACGAACCTGACTGCGACCGCTGTCAGGAAGCTTTCCTGAGGATGAGGGAGGATACCTCGCTTGCCGACGACATAGCGTCAGGCAAGCTGCGCTTTGTGGCGATCTACATCGCCGACGACGGCGCGGATATCGACGCATGGCGGCGCCATGCTGCCACGCTGCCGCCAAGCTGGGAAGTAGGAATTGACGCCGACGGCGTCATCGACAGCCGGGACCTTTACATCATCCGGGCTACGCCCGCATACTATCTGCTCGACCAGGACCTGACGGTCCTGGAGAAGAGATAATGGGATGATTGGGAGAATTGGGATTATTGGGAAGATTGGGAGCCAATCCTCCCATCACTCCCACTTCTCCCAATTCTCCCAATTCTCCAAATTCTCCAAAAAAACTATTAAATTTTATTAAATTGGGCTGTCTTTGAGAAGAAAATGCTAAATTTGTGTGGATTGAAGGGAGCAACCTCCCTTACTATCTAAAAATCAGGAATTCCTAACCAGCATTATAATGAGACATTCCTTATTGGTATCGGCGGCGATGGCCGCGGCGGCGGTTCTGACACCGTGGGAGG
>USIY01000354.1 GCA_900554845.1 uncultured Bacteroidales bacterium
GAGATCTACACGTAAGGAGTCGTCGGCAGCGTCAGATGTGTATAAGGAGACAGGGACATATGGCATGCCGCCGCCCCAACAATCGATTTTCTCTCCCCCGACCTTTATGACAAGGGATTTACCGACTGGGTGGACAAATACGCCCTGCCGGACAATATTCTCTTTATTCCGGAGATTCGTCAAGGGAACATGAATGCCGCGCAGGCGCTATATGTTTTCGGAGAACATGACGCGATAGGGCTTTCCCCGTTCTCCATTGAGAACGGCAACGACGCCCCGGAGGCTCCTAATGTAAAGGGATACGCGATGATCGGCGAACTGATGCCCCTGATCCTCAAAAGTCAAGGCAATCATACAATGCGCGGCCTTTACTTCGACAAAGATTCCGTAACGCGTGTTATCAACGACGGCAAATTACGCATCACAGCCTCGCACTATTTCACCCTTCCCTGGGATCCGCGCGCTACCGACGGCTCTGCATGGCCCGAAACCGGCGCCATACTTATCCGGACCGCTCCCGATGAATATATATTGGCGGGCTGCGGAACAGTGGTGAAATTTGAACATGAATCAGAAACGGCCATGCTGCAGAAGCTGGGCGAAGACGGATTCCTTGACTCGGGAGCCGACCGGAAAGAGCCTTCAAAATGGAAAGGCACAAAACGTATCGGACTCGCACAAGTAGCTGAAATGAAGGTTTCTCCCGACGGATCCTTGACCCCCGTCCGATACCTCAACGGTGATGAGACCCACCAGGGACGGCACGTGAGGATCGGTGTCGATGATTTCAAGATTCTGAGAGTAAAACTTTACGAATATTAACCCCATACATATTATTCCCCGACAATCCATCATGGAAAATTCAGTTATCGCAGGCCGCAAGGCCCTTAAGGAGGCGACTTCCGCAAAAGGATTCTATAAGTTAACCTGGCTGCAGCGTATCGGTTTCGGCTCAGGCGACTTGGCGCAGAACCTTATCTACCAGACCATCAGCATGTATCTGCTGTTCTTTTACACCAATGTCTATGGATTGGCGCCTGAAGTGGCGGCGGTTATGTTCCTGATTGTCCGGGTTGTGGACGTGATATGGGACCCTCTTGTGGGGACTTTTGTCGACAAACATGACCCTCGATGGGGAAAATACCGTTCCTATCTGATCTTAGGGGGCGTCCCTTTGACAGGATTCGCTCTGCTTTGCTTCTGGAACGGCTTTTCGGGATCATTGCTTTATGCATATATAACATATGTAGGTCTCTCGATGTGCTATACGTTGGTCAACGTTCCCTACGGGGCGCTGAACGCTTCGTTGACCCGCGACACCAACGAAATTACGATCCTCACTTCCGTGCGCATGTTCATGGCCAATATCGGCGGTCTGGCCGTAGGTATGGGAATTCCTATCGTATTGAAACTGTTCGATCCCTCAGAAACAACCGATCTTTCCAGCAGCGACTCCGCCTGGTTCGTCACCATGGGCATTTATGGACTGACAGGGCTGGCGTTGCTGATATTCTGTTTCTCGCAATGTCGTGAACGCGTGGTGATGGACAAGAAAGAGACTGAAAATGTCAAGGTCTCCGACCTGTGGGTGGAGTTCGTCAGAAACCGACCTCTGCGTGTTCTTGCATTCTTCTTCATCACGGCCTTCGCAATGATGGCCATAGGAAACGCCGCCGGCGCTTATTATATCAACTACAATATGCACGGCACAGCCGGAGAACTTTCCATTTTCATGGGTCTCGGCTCGATACCTGCCTTCATATTCATGCCTATGGTCCCGGCCATCAAACGTAAAATAGGGAAAAAAGGAATGTTTTATGTATTCCTTCTGACGGCTATTCTTGGTATGGCTATGCTTTATGCCGTATCGATGATTCCGGCTCTGAACGACAACATGTGGATAGTATATGTCGCGCAGTTCATCAAGTCGACAGGCGTGATAGTCGCCACCGGCTATATGTGGGCGCTCGTTCCGGAAGTGATTTCCTACGGAGAATATACTACAGGTCGCCGCATCTCCGGTATCGTCAACGCACTGACAGGAATCTTTTATAAGGCCGGAATGGCTCTTGGCGGAGTAGTCCCCGGCTTCGTGCTGGCTTATGTAGGCTTCGACAAGGACGCTGCCGTGCAGTCTCCTTTAGCTGAGCAAGGCATTCTTTGGCTCGTGGCCGTGATCCCGGCAATACTTCTGGCCGTGGCGATGATCATTATCTCACGTTACGAGCTTGACGACAGCAGAATCGACGAGATTAACGCCGCCATCGAATCACGCAACAAAAACAAATAAACAACTGAATATCATGAAATACAGTGTAATAGTATCAATGGCTGTCCTCGCTGCGGTTACCGCGGGGTGCAAGAC
>USIY01000355.1 GCA_900554845.1 uncultured Bacteroidales bacterium
GGATTACCGTTGCTTCAGCGCATAGTTCCCGACAAAGAGGCGCCCCAGGCATTGATCATAGCTCCCACGCGCGAACTTTGTCTCCAGATAGCAGGCGACCTTGCCGATTTCGCCAAATATATAGATGGTCTGCGGATCCTGCCTGTTTATGGCGGCAGCAGCATAGAAAGCCAGATACGGACATTGCGTAAAGGTGTGCAGGTGATAGTGGCTACGCCCGGACGTCTGATCGACCTCATAAAACGCGGCGAAGTGCATCTGGAGGATGTCCATACCGTAGTGCTTGACGAGGCCGACGAGATGCTCAACATGGGTTTTCTTGACGATATCAACGAAATACTGTCGCACGTGCCCGAGGAACGCAAGATGCTGATGTTCTCCGCCACTATGCCCAAGGAGATTGCCGGCATCGCCAAGCGCTTCATGCACAAACCCGTGGAGTTCGTGGCCGGCAACCGCAACGAAGGCACCAAGAACGTGCGCCACATATATTATATGGTGAAGGCTCACGACAAGTACCTGGCTCTGAAACGGGTGGTGGACAACAGCCCCAACATATACGGACTGATATTCTGCCGCACCAAGAAAGAGACCCAGGAGATTGCGGACAAACTGATAGCCGACGGCTACAACGCCGACTGTCTGCACGGCGATCTGTCGCAGGCCCAGCGCGACCTGGCGATGAAGAAATTCCGCGACCACGTCACTCAGCTGCTTGTGGCCACCGACGTGGCCGCCAGAGGTCTTGACGTCGACGACCTGACGCATGTCATTAATTATGGACTCCCGGAGGATGTGGCCGTCTACACCCACCGCAGCGGACGTACGGGTCGTGCCAACAAAACAGGTGTGTCCGTGGCCATAATACACAGCCGCGAAAAAAACAAGATCAAGCAGATAGAGAAAATCATAGGCCGCGAGTTCGAATACCGCAAGGTGCCCACGCCCGAGCATATCATTGAAAAACAGCTTTACAATCTTGCGGACCGCATCGAACGTGTAGAGGTTGATGAGAATGAGATCGCGCGCTACATTCCGGGGGTGCGCAAGAAGCTGGAATGGCTCTCGGAGGAGGATCTGCTGAAACGTGTCCTGTCTCTGGAATTCAACCGTCTGCTGGCTTATTACAAGGATATGCCGGACATTGACCTGAATGAAAAGGACAAGTCCAAGGAGAAATCGTCCAAAGACAAAACCGCGCGCAACAAGGACAAGGACCGCCGCGTGGCCGAACATGGATATGAGCGGCTGATGGTGAACATCGGCAAGGCATCGGGATTCTTCCCGGGGAACCTGATGGAGATGGTGAACAAAAACGTTGTGGGACCGAAACCCGTCATAGGCAGAATCGACCTTATGCCCGGCTATACGCTCTTCGATGTCCGGAAGGACGATGCCCACCGTGTGATCGCGGCGTTGAAGAATGTGGAGTTCTTCGGCCAGCGCATACGTTGCGAGCAGGCCTCGGACCGCGATTATGCCGCCGAAGCCCGCAACGGCCGTCCCAAGGGCAACAAGAGCAACAAGGAGCCCAAGGCGACCAAAGATAAGAAGAAAGGCAAGAAACAGCATGGTTACGCCGGCACTCCCGTTCAGGAAACGGACATCGACGTTTACACCGATCCCGATATGGCCATGACCCCGGTACTCGGAGGCAAGAAAGGCAAAAAGGAGAAAAAGAATAAGAAATCAACGGAAAAAGCTCCGAAATACAACGGCAACTACGATAAATTCATAAAGAAATGAAGAAAACGCTGCTGACGCTTATTATAGCGGTGACAATGGCACTTCCAGCGAATGCCATCACGGCAAGGGAGGCATTCGTGCGGCTCGCCAGTCCGTCGCTCAATCTGCTGACCCTCGACATGCGTCAGGACCTGTTGTCGTACTACGACGCGGACACTCTGCGACAGGTGCCCAACGCACTGGCCGGTTTGTCGCAGCTTACGCGCCCGGTGACCGACAGCTACCTGAAGGTCCGCATAACCCCGGTATCCACGATGACAATCAAGATATTGCCTCATAAGAATGACACAATCGTGGCCACGGTCTATACAATCGCGTCGCCGGGACAAGCCGCCGACAGTCAAGTGAGCTTCTACGACTCTAAAATGAACAAGCTTTCCGACGACAAGTATCTGAAGATGGCCCAAATCGACGAATTCATCGAAACACCGCACAATCGGCAAGGGCGAGAGCTCAAGAAAGAATTGCTGTCGGCAATCCCCTACCCCACTGTGGAATACACCTTGACGCCCGAAAGCGATGACTTGACCGCCAGACTCACTGTGGCCGACTACATCGGCGCCGAAACGATGCAGCAGCTGAAACATTACCTGCGGCCGGAACTTGTCTATATATGGA
>USIY01000356.1 GCA_900554845.1 uncultured Bacteroidales bacterium
AATGGTGTCGCCTACTCCGACCATCGCGCCATAGGCCACGATCGATGCCGCGAACATCGGCTCGGCCCATGCTTCGATACGAAGAATCTCAGCTCCGAGGTCCACGATGCTCTGAACGGGGGACATCATCGACATGACCGCCGGCGCGAATATCCACAGCATAATTCCCATCGCGCTCATGATCACCATGCCCGACAAAGTGGTGATATATCCGAACTGGCGTGCCAGATCTTTGCGTCCCGCGCCGTAACTCTGTCCCGTCAGAGTGGTGGCGGCGTCGCCGATACCGTATCCCGGCATGTAGCACAACGCCTCCGCCGTGACAGCAAAAGCGTTCGCGGCTATGGCTATGGCGCCCAAAGGAGCGACGATGACGGTAATCATGATCTGCGCCCCGCAGATCACAGCATGTTCCAAAGTCATCGGAGCGGCGACTTTTATGGCTTTACGGGATACATCGCGCGATATGCGCAGTGTTTTGAGCTTCCCCTTGACCTTTGTAAGCGCCAGATGTTCCTGTTTGGTAAGCAGATACCATATAACTGAGCCGGCGGTGATGATTTCAGCGCATACCGTGCCCAATGCGGCGCCCCAGATGCCGAGTCCGGCACCGGGCATTCTGAACGTGCTCCCGAATACTGTAAGATCTCTGGTGGGAAAAATCAGCAGAAAGTTGAACACCACATCCAGCGCGCACATCATGACGTTCAGGCCTCCCGGCACTTTCATGTTGCCGGCAGCCCTCAGTACGCCGCAACCTATATAATTGAGAGAAAGAAGCGGAAGCGCCGACACAAAAACAAGAAAATATCCGGAAGCAGGGGCGCATATTTCAGGCTCTCCACCCAGCCACATGGGAAGCACCTGGGATATGGACACCCCGACGGCCGCTATCAGCACTCCGAATAAAAAAGATATGAGAATGCCCTGGCGCATGATGTCGCGGGCCCGGTCATATTCCGCCGCCCCCATGGCATGAGCCACCTGCACCGAAAAACCGACCGTCGCAGCCGAGCATACTCCCCAGAACAGCCATAAGCTTGTGGAGACAAGACCTACGGCAGCGCTGTCCACGGCCCCCAGGCGCCCCACCATAGCCGCGTCTATATATTGCATAAGTATGCTCGACAGCTGTGCCATTATGGCCGGCCACGACAGCTTCGCGGTAAGTGCCAGCCGCTGTCGCAGTGTCAGCGGTTTCCCCGATTGTATAAGTTCAAGCATCCCGTCCTATCGCAGCGGTGACAGATTGGCGACAATGCGTTTGATACCTTCCTGCAGACGAGCCCGGGGACAGGATTGATGCGTATATAACGGTTGTCACCGTACATCTCGCCGCTGTTCACATGCACGCGAGCCTCCTCCACGAGCCGCTGTTCCAGACGGGTCGCGTCATCCGTTACGGCGGTCACGTCCACCCATACAAGGTAAGTCGCTTCGATACGGGAAACCGGGCATTGTGGCAGATGCTTTGCGAATTCACTGCGCAACAGGTCATAATTCTGCCACAGATAGTCGCGGCAGGCATCAAGCCATTCAGCGCCGTGTTCGGTGTACGCTGCCTTGAGACCGTCGATTCCGAAAGGGTTGACATCGCATACCTCGTTGATGTTGACCGCGCGGTCTATACGTGCGCGCTTGTCAGGATCGCCGCATACTATATTCCCGATGTGCAATCCGGCCGTGTTGAACGCCTTGCTGGGAGAGATGCAGTAGACTATGTCGGGATTCACCGTGACCATCGGCACGTACTGAGTGCCCGGGGCCGTTAGCTCGCAATGGATCTCGTCGCTGACTATCGTCACTCCGTGGCGAGCGCAGATGTCGGAAAGCTTCGTCAGTTCTTCACGTGTCCAGAGCCGTCCGGCCGGATTGTGCGGGTTGCACAGCACCATCAATGTGGCCTCGGGACGCGACGCCTGGCGTTCGAGAGCCTCGAAATCCATTCTGTAAGTGAAAGTGCCGTCGGGAAAGTCCTGACGGATCAGCGGGGCGTCGGCTATTTCGCAACCGTTGTTGCGTATGCTTGAGAAGAAACAGTTGTAGACGGGCGACTGAATGATCACGGCGCTTCCCTGAGGGGCCAGACCACGGATTATGGCGGAGAGCGCCGGAACAATTCCCGGCACAACGATCACATCCTCGCGGTTAACAGTCACTCCATGACGCCGGGTGAACCACTCGTTGATGGCGGCATAATAGGGAAGGTCCGGCACCGCGTACCCGAAGACACCGTGGTCAACACGGCGCTGCAAGGCCTCGACTATCACGGGAGCGGCCTTGAAGTCCATGTCCGCCACCCAGAGCGGAATAACATCCGCATAAGGTTCTTCATCCCATTTCACGCAGGCTGTGCC
>USIY01000357.1 GCA_900554845.1 uncultured Bacteroidales bacterium
GCTCATCGGACTGTTCACCACACGCAGGCTGTCGGTCTCTCCCTTTTCAAGATCGAGCATCCGGAGATCCGCCTCCCGGTGCCATATCGGGAATGTACCGTATGCTGATTCAATGTAAAGCAGATGTTTCCCGTCGGGTGACACTCTCGGATGACTGACACTTCTTTTTCCTTGTATTCCGTTTACCACAGAATCCGCCGACGCCGAGAACTTCCCGGTCTTAGGATCAAAACCTATGCGGCAAAGGCTGTAGCTGACACTGTCGACGGCAGTAGGACGCGAGGGCATATTAGCCACGCAATAATATATGCTTTTTCCATCGGGTCCGAATGTCGGGAAAGTCTCGAGCTTAGTGGAATCTGCAAGAAGCGGTGAACGAAGCACCTTGTCCTGCCGCAAGTCATAAACATATACATCCGATTTGGTGTCGAACACTTCAAGGCGCTTGTCCGGCCGTGAATGAAACGCCGGAATTATGACATTTGTCGAGAACACCAAGTAGCGGCCTGTCGGATCGAACTGCGCGTACACTGGGCCGGACACCATATCGGAAGTCTTGAAATCAAGAAGCCGGAGATTCCCGTGGTCGTTGAGCACCATTCCTCCCCCTTCGCCCCGGACATAAAGAAACGAAAGATCTCCGTCGGATGGTGAGTGGGTGTGGCAGTTCATGCATCGATTGCCGACATTGTTATAGTCACAAAGCACCCTTTCGGAAAAATCCTCTATGTTTCTCTCTACGATCCGCAAACGTGAAAACACCTCATAATCCGGTTCTATGAGTCTGTACGTGAGATAGGGATCGATTTTGTCGGCAGACACCGTGATGTCGAAAGGTTTATATTTTGTCCATCCCTCTTCACCCAATGCACTGACGGTGACTTTGACAGTCTTGCCCCGTGCATTCTCCATGAGGCGCTTCCACTCCTTGAGGCCAAAGAAAACCTCATTTCCTTTGCGGCGGGACTTTATCTCGAATCCATCGGATTCCGCCACGGCATAAACGGCCCGGCACTTCTCTCTCAGTAGAAAATTCAGAGGTGCGATATTGCAAGGCACCGTCACTCCAACATAGTCGGGATACATTTCAGGTACCTTGTCCACAATACGTTCATCCTTGGGAGAAGGGGTGCATCCCGCGGCAACGAACAGTAAGAGGATTGGAATTAAATATCTTAATTTCATTCTTATGGTCATTGTTTGTCGAAATAATACCAGTAAGTGTTGCCGAACGAGGGATCTCCTCTTCGTTCGCTGTACAGATTGAACTGCCCTATGAGTTCCGGCATGGTGATGTAACGGTCCCATTCATCAGCAGGCGCGTCGGTTCCCGCAAGATATATCATCAACGCCTCCTGGTATAGCCTTTTATGGCGCGGATGTCCCTTGGCAATGCAGTAATTGTCATAGTCCATCTTGAAAGTATCCATGTCTTTGAGCAGCAGATCGGTGCAAAGAAGATAATCCAACGCGATAGTATTGTCCGGATTTGATTCCAGCAGTTCAAGCAGGATATTGCGGCAATTGTCGCCGAGCCGGATGTTGTCCTTGCTGTTGGAAAGGGCACGGCGTCTGTTTATATCCGCTTTAGTTTCCGGTGACATACGTCCCGGAGTATGCAGTGCGCTCCAGTCGGAGTAAGCGTGCGTCTTGTCAAGTATATTAAGATATTTAAGCGCGGCAAGAGTGTCGCCGCTGACAAGATTAATTTCCGCCAGACGGCGTATCATACGCACATTGCGGTTGCGTGGCGAGAACACGTTCCTCATCATGGCGGCACGCTCGGCGTAAGTCATGTCTCCAAGCTCATAATAGAGCTCGTTCATTAAGTTGATGATCGGAAGCGGAGTTTCCTCCCCTATTGTGGTGAGCGTTCCAAGGCTTCTCACGCCGTGTTTCAGCAGATTGTCAGGAAGGGAATCCTGCAGTGCGCTTGCCAAATAAAAGTAGAAGGCAGAATAATCGTCCGGGGATTCTAATTTAAGCGCGAGACGCTTCACCTTGTTATAGTCCTTTTGCCAAAATGCGTCGGAAATGGCGAGTCGTTCCTCAAATTCCGATTCCGGAAGCGAAGGCCGAGACAACCCGGGATAAAGCAAAGCCTTGGTATAAGGCAAAGCATAATGGCCGCGCAACAATGCCGGCATGACTAACGCAAGGGCCACAGCGACTCCCGCGCCGAGCCATGCGTAACCTCCATGCCCTCCTCTGCGGTACTTTTTGATTGAAAGCAATGGAATGGCGATGGCCGTGATCAAGGCTCCGAAACCGAACGCCCAGTATGCCGGCACCACCAACAGCGGAGAAAAATCGAGGATAAGTTTTTTGCCGCAACGTATCCAC
>USIY01000358.1 GCA_900554845.1 uncultured Bacteroidales bacterium
CACCCGCAGGACAAGCGCCCGACAGGAGCAGGATATGGCCGACAACACTTCCTCCCAGTCCAAATGGACCAAAAGCTCCAAGAAAAAAACTTCCAGAAGCAGTGCCCCCAAGGCCAAATCCACTACCCATACCGTAGCGAGCGGCGACAACCTCAGCACCATCGCCCGACGCTATGGAACGACGGTGAACGAAATTAAGAAAGCCAACGGAATCTCCGGCAGCGGCGACAAGCTGAAGCCCGGCGACAAGCTGAAGATTCCCGGAAAGAAAACGGCCAAAGGGACCAAGTCGAAATCCGGCAAGAAATCGAAAAACTCCAAGAAAAAACGTCGCCGCTGACAGCCGGCGCAAGGGGCGGTTCCCCTTGCCCGCGCATGCGCAGACGGTCTGTGTAATATGCTGATAACCTAAAATTCTAAATGACAACAACCATCATCTGCCTGTTCTTCATCGGCTACCTCTGCATAGCCATGGAACACCCGCTGAAAATCGACAAGACAGCCACCGCCCTGCTGCTGGGCATGCTGCTGTGGATTCTGTACGCGCTCGGTGCACAGTACATTGTGCCCGAAATCGAACCCGAGGCATTGAAAGCCTACGTCTCCGCCAACCCGAGTCTGGCCGGCGAGTCGCTGCAATGGCAGTCGTTGCAGTACATCCTCGACATCAAGATCGTCGAGGCTCTGGGCGACATCACTCAGACGTTGTTCTTTCTGATCGGAGCCATGACGATCGTCGAGATGATCGACGTGCACGGAGGGTTCAGCGTGATTACCGACCGCATAACCACTCGCGACAAACGTCGTCTGCTGTGGATTATGCTTCTCACGGCCTTCATATTCAGCGCCGTTCTGGACAACATGACCACTACCATCGTGATGATCATGCTGATACGCAAACTTGTGGACGACAAACACGAGCAATGGATCTACGCGGCCCTGGTGGTAATCTCGGCCAACTGCGGCGGCGCCTGGTCGCCCATCGGCGACGTCACCACGATCATGCTCTGGGTGAAAGGAAACGTCACCGCTCCTGTCCTCATGACTTACGTCTCGCTCCCTTCCGTGGTGGCCTGCGTGGTCCCGGCCCTCTGGGTGAGCCGTAAGATCAAGGGAAAACTCACTTACGCGAACGTGCACGATTCCTCCGCCTACCACAACGAACTGGCGAAACGCGACAAGGTGACGATGTTCATCCTTGGAGTGGCCGGTCTTATTTTCGTGCCCGTGTTCAAGTCGTTCACGCACATGCCCCCATTCATCGGAATGCTCCTCGTCCTCGGACTCCTGTGGATCTATACCGAGATCTTCTACAACCGCCGCAAGAACATTCACGGTGCGAAACAGTACCGCATCCCGCAGATAATCCAGCGCATCGACCTCTCCTCGATCCTTTTCTTCCTCGGCATCCTCATGGCCGTGGACGTGCTCGACGCTTCCGGAATATTGTCGGCGACGGCCAACTGGCTGGACACCGAGATACACAACATCTACATCATCAACATCGTGCTGGGTCTGCTCAGCTCCGTGTTCGACAACGTTCCCCTCGTGGCCGGCGTGATGGGTATGTATCCCGTGGCCGATCCCTCGGCCGTGGGCTATATGACCAACTTCGTGCAGGACGGAATTTTCTGGGAATTCCTGAGCTACTGCGCGGGCGTGGGAGGTTCGATGCTGATAATCGGCTCGGCGGCAGGCGTGATCGCCATGGGTCTGGAGAAAATCAGCTTCGGATGGTACATGAAGCATTTCTCGATCCCCGCGTTGGTGGGTTATCTCTGCGGCGCCGGCGTCTATATACTTGAAGCCATGTTCTTGAAATGACAGATTTGGAATATATAATAGAAGACCTGAACGACATGCCCGGTGCGGCCCGGTGGCTCATAGAGCTGCTGGGACCGCGCCGGGTCGTGGCTTTCCAGGCCCCGATGGGCGCCGGAAAGACCACTTTGATAGCGGAGATGGCGCGGCAGCTCGGAAGCACCGACGCCGCCAACTCCCCCACGTTCAGCATCGTGAACAATTATGCCGTGCCCGGCGGAAAGCCCATATACCATTTTGACTTCTACCGCCTGGAGGATCCCTCCGCAGTGGCCGACATCGGAATCTACGACTATCTCGATTCCGGATCATGGTGCCTTATGGAATGGCCTGAAGTGGCCCTCCCTTTCCTCCCCGACGACACCGTCCTGGTGCGTATCGAACCACGCCCCGACAACTCCAGGGCAATTACCGTTTTAAACATCTGAATAGTTGAATTACGTATTTTTAGACACTACCGATTCCACGATGAGCTACTGCTCGGCGCATCAGTCGGATCTGAGGGACATGACG
>USIY01000359.1 GCA_900554845.1 uncultured Bacteroidales bacterium
ACCCTGCCTATGGCGGTTTTGGCAACATCGACACCACTGTCGAACACTTCACCAAGCCCGATCCCCTCTACGAATCGGCCGGTGTCGAACGACTGCCACTCTACCTCCCGGCACGTACGGCACAGGTGCTTCAGGTTGTCAAAAAGAAAAGAAAGAACGCTAAGAAATGAAAAAGATAACAGTCGCCATCGACGGATTTTCCTCATCGGGAAAATCCACGATGGCTCGTGAGCTGGCACGCCGCGTGGGCTACACATATGTTGATTCCGGCGCGATGTACCGCGCGGTGACACTCTACGCCATGCGCCACGGCATGACGAATCCGGACCGTACAATCGACGTCGCAACCCTGACGGCAGCCTTACCGGAAATCAAGATATCCTTCGCCCATGGTGGCGCCGACGGCGTGCAGCATACATTGCTGAACGGCGTGGATGTGGAGAAAGAGATCCGTTCGCTGGAGGTGAGCAATCTGGTGAGTCCGGTGTCGGCGATTCCCGAAGTCCGTAAATATCTCACGCGGCTGCAGCAGGGGTTCGGCGCAGAGGGAGGCATAGTGATGGACGGCCGCGACATAGGGACCACTGTTTTCCCGAACGCCGAGCTGAAAGTGTTCGTCAACGCCAGTCCCGAAGAACGCGCGCGCCGACGCGTGCTGGAGCTGGAGGAAAAGACCGGAGCACCCGTGAACTACGACAAAATTCTCGAAAATGTCCGCGAGCGCGACCGCATCGACTCCACACGTAAGGTGTCGCCTCTCCGCAAGGCCGAAGACGCCCATGAACTGGACAACGACCATCTGACCCGCGAGCAACAGATGGAATGGCTCGTGAACCTCTTCAACAAAACCTTAGCAACTGTCTGAACGGATAATGTCAAAGGTAGAGATAGATTCGAATTCCGGCTTCTGCTTCGGTGTGGTCACGGCCATAACCAAGGCGGAAGCCGAACTCAACCGTGCCGGCGCGCTTTGTTGTCTCGGCGATATAGTCCACAACGCCAGCGAAGTGGAACGTCTGCGAAGAATGGGACTGAACACCATCACGCACAAGGATCTGGAGGAACTTCACGACACCACCGTCCTGCTGCGCGCTCACGGAGAACCGCCGGCGACTTACGAGACCCTTCACCGTAACAACATCACCGTAATCGACGCCACCTGTCCGGTGGTGCTTCGCCTTCAGCAACGCATCAAGCAGGCTTACGACACAGCCCTTAAAGAACTTGCCGAAGGTCGCCGCGACCGTATGCCCCTGTTCATAATTTACGGCAAGAACGGCCACGCTGAAGTCCTGGGCCTTGTGGGACAGACCCACGGCGAGGCCGTGGTGATCCAGGGCCCCGACCAGCTGTCGGAACTCGATCTGACTCGCGACGTCTTCCTCTATTCCCAAACAACCATGAGCATCGAGGGTTTCCGGAATCTTGTGGATGCCATCGCCGAAAAGAAGGCCGAAGGAGAGTTCGAGCACTACGACACAATCTGCCGGCAGGTGGCGACCCGGTCGGCAAAAATCCGGGAGTTTGCCGCAAGCCACAACGCCGTGATATTCGTGACCGGCGCCAAATCCAGCAACGGCAAGGTGCTGTTCGAGGAATGCCTGTCGGTGAACCCGCGCACCTACGCCGTGACCGACGCCGACGGCCTTGACGCCGAATGGTTAAGAAACGCCGACAACATAGGCGTCTGCGGAGCCACATCCACACCCGCATGGCTGATGGAGAAAGTGGCCGAACGCATCAAAGAACTGACCGAAAGATTTAAGAAGAGCACAGACTGAACAATGACAGACATCGACGAGAAATGGATGCGTATGGCTCTTGACGAGGCCGCGCAGGGCGCCGATGAGGGTGAAGTGCCCGTTGGAGCGGTGGTGGTATGCAACGGACGCATAGTGGGCCGGGGACATAACATGACTGAAAAATTAAAGGACGTTACGGCCCACGCCGAAATGATGGCCATAACCGCAGCGGCAAATACCCTCGGAGGAAAATATCTCCCGAACTGCACCCTTTACGTGACCGTCGAACCTTGCGCCATGTGCGCCGGAGCGATAGGATGGTCACAGATGGGGCGCCTCGTGTACGGCGCTTCCGACACCAAAAGGGGATTCGAGTCGTATTACTGCTCCGCCCCCTCCCCGCTCCATCCCAAAACCGTGGTGGAATCAGGTGTCCTGGCCCAGGAATGCGGAGAACTCATGTCGGATTTCTTCCGAAAAAAGCGCAAATAGCCCCGAAAATATTTTTGTTTTTTAACAAATTTTATTAACTTTATTCAAGTTTCGCAAGTTCAACTTGCTGATTTCAGATTATAAAATTGAGCGA
>USIY01000360.1 GCA_900554845.1 uncultured Bacteroidales bacterium
TATTTTTCATGTGGGGATTCGCGCGTGCGATACTCGACGTGCTGAACAAGCATTTCCAACAGGAGCTCCATATATCGATCACGCAGTCATCGCTCGTACAGGCCATGACGTATCTGGGATACTTCCTTATGGCGCTTCCAGCCGGCGTCATAATCACAAAATACGGATATCGGCGCGGTGTTGTGACAGGCCTTATGCTATTCTGTATCGGGTCGCTGATATTCATACCCGGACAGATGGCTATGTCGTTTTTGATTTTTCTGGTGGCATTGTTTGTCATAGGATGCGGTCTGGCCATACTTGAGACGGCCGCCAATCCCTATGCCGCAGAACTGGGAGACAAATCCACCGCGGCAAGCCGGTTGAATCTGGCTCAGTCTTTCAACGGCCTCGGATGCATTCTAGCTCCTTTCTCGATAGGTGCGATTCTTTTCAGCGGAGACGGAAATGTTGCATTGCCTTATACGGTAATGGGCATAGTGGTGCTTATTGTTGCCTTGATTTTCTCAAAGGTCAATCTTCCCGAAATAAAAAGTTCTTCAGAGGATCAGTCGGAAGCAGACGAACCGGAGTCGTTGGGCATTACCATAGGAAAACTATGGCGCAACAAAACATTCCGTTTCGGAGTCCTTGCGCTTTTTTGTTATGAGATCGCGGAAATATCCATCAACAGTCTGTTCATCAACTATGCGACATCCGACGGCTGGATGTCTCCGGAAACCGCCGCTGCGGTCCTGTCGTTCGGAGCGCTGACATTGTTTATGGTTGCGCGTGTTGTCGGGAGTTTTGTAATGAGCAGGGTGTCAGCGAAGAAGGTACTGCTGGCATGCGCTGTCATAACGGTGGTTGCGGCGCTGACTGTCACTGTCAACGCGGGAATGGTATCCAGATGCGCTGTGTTTTTCTGTTATGCCTTTGAAGCCATAATGTTCCCGACTATATTCGCCATCACCATTACCGAGGCAGGCAAATCGGTTAAGATAGCCTCTTCGTTCCTGATGATGACGCCCATCGGCGGCGCGGTGGGTACGTCTCTGATGAGTCTGGTGGCCGATTCATGGTCGATGTCCTCGGCGTTCATTATTCCGGCGATCGGCTATGCGTTTGTACTTCTCTATGCAATTTACTCTTTAAAAAATGACAAATAACAACAAGAAGGCCGAGATCTGCTGTATCGGCCATATCACTCTCGATAAAATCATCACACCGAAACTCGAGGCCTACATGCCCGGGGGAACCTCATATTATTTTGCCGAGGCGATGCGCCATCTGGGCACGGAAGGATTCAAACTTGTGACGTCAGTAGGGCCGACTGAGATGAAAGTCCCTGAAGGATTAAAGAATTCAGGTATTGACGTCACTGTGATTCCGAGCAGAAAATCTGTATATTTTGAAAACAAATACGGGGAGGATATGAACAGCCGTACACAACGAGTTCTGGCGAAAGCGGATCCTTTTACCGTAGACAATCTGGCGGGCATAGAGGCAGATGTGTTCCATCTCGGGACATTGCTGGCTGACGATTTCGGTCTTGATGTCATAAAGGACCTGTCCAAAAGAGGGAAAGTTTCTGTGGACGTGCAGGGCTACCTTCGCAAAGTAGAGGGGGAGAATGTGGTGCATGTAGACTACACCGACAAACTGGAAGCCCTTCCCTACATAGACATTCTCAAGGCCAACGAGAAAGAGATGGAGGTTCTTACAGGCAGCTCTGATCCTTATGAAGCAGCAAAAAAACTTGCCGAGTGGGGAGTGAAAGAAGTTCTGCTGACTCTTGGCGACAAAGGCTCTCTGGTATATGTGGAAGGCAAATTCTACGAGATTCCGGCATTCACACCCAAAGCGCTCGTTGACGCGACCGGTTGCGGCGACACTTACATGGCAGGATATCTGCATATGCGTCGTAAAGGGGCTACATATCGTGATGCCGCGACTTTCGCAGCCGCGATGTGCACCATCAAACTGAGTTGCAACGGACCGTTCTCCGCCACTGAACAGGAGGTCCTTGAATTGCTCAAAACGAAATAATCGTTTAATAATCCAACAAATCATAATACAACCATGAATAAACTAACCATCGTGACGTTGGCCGGTTTATCCACATTGACCGCCAATGCCATGGGGGAGACTGTACCCACGTCATGGAGCCTTCAGACTCCGGTTGTGGACGCCGACCGCAATGTGGTGTTCGATACCGATGCCATTGGTGTAAAACTTCCGATTCTGTGGGGATTCGACACTGCCTGGAACGACAGAGGCAACATTGTCAGGGGAGTGCGGTACACCGGAAAAGATGCGGTGGACGTGGTGCGTGTGTCGTTT
>USIY01000361.1 GCA_900554845.1 uncultured Bacteroidales bacterium
GGATTTGACATAGCCTATCACACCACCCGCATAGTTGTCAGTAGCTTCAACACGCATGGTGGGGGATGAGAAATTGATGCCGCCGGTGTTGAATTCGTCAAGCTTATTGCCGTATCCTATGGCTCCGCCCACCATTTCACGTCCTTTGACATTGACAGCGACTTCAACGCTTCCATTGAACTCCATTTTGCCTTTGTCGGAGTCGAAATAACCTACAAGTCCCCCTACATAACGGTCTCCTGTGACACCGGCGTCCGCCGATGACTTGACGACATAGCGAATCGCTCCCTTGCCGCTGTCGAAAGTCATTGTCGAGCCCTGATTGCGGAATCCAAGATATCCAAAGAATCCGCCGACTGAGCCTTGACCGTTCACAACTGACGCAAGTGTTACGGTCGATACGTTCATTCTTGACACAAATGCATGTCCTGCCAGCGCACCGACATCGCCGTTGCCGCGGACAGGGGCCTTGATTGTAATTCCCGTAATCTCTATGTCCTCGCTTTGATCCGTAAAGCCTATCAGACCTCCCACATAGCTTCCGGAGCCATAAATCACCTTGGTGGTGCTGCTTTCTACATCCACGCTATGTTCCAAGGTGACGTTGCTGATGCTTATGCAGTCGCTTACATTGACTTCACCCGTTATACCTCCGATTTTGTCTTTGCCGTTGATTTGGAATATATGATTCGGAGTGGAGACTTTGTCGACGGTAAGCGATTCTCCCGAGTGTCGGCCTATTAGCAGACCCATCCAAGAGCTGGAACTCTCGTTGCCGTTGACCATCAGCGAGTTCATCCTTACGTTCCTGACCGTTAACGATCCCCTGGAATTGCCGACGAGGGCTCCTCCCATATTTCCGGAGGAGGATAATGTCCCGCTCAGGGAAATATTCTCCAAAAGCGTATTGCCCTCACAGTTTCCGGCAAGAATGCCGACGGAGTCCACAACGTTGACGATCATTGCGTTTGTCAGAGAAAGATTGCTCACAGTGGCGGAATATAGTGTCTTGAAAAGACCGATTCCGCTATCAGAGTGCTTATCGGAGGAGCCTTGATAGGTGAGATTGCGCAATTCATAGCCACCTCCGTCATAAGTGCCAGAGAATGTCACAGGATGCCATACATGTCCGTCGATCATCTGCGAACTGCGGGGAACATCGAACGACGAGGTCTGAAGAAAATATTTGCCGTATGCATGTTCCTCGTCATCCATAAGGTACCATATAAGTGTCAGGAAATCCCCGTCGTCATTGATCAGATAGGGATCGTCTTTAGTACCGAGACCCTTGAGGTCGTCGTAACTCATGGATTCTGTCCGGATCTCATTACCTATGTTCCCTTTGAACGAAACTTTCCTAAGATGAATGTCCGGAATATTATCCCCGTGAATCGCCAGATAATATTCACCGTCGGGGATATTCACTTCCCCGATGCCTATACGGCAGACTATTGCGGCAGGAGAATCAAGCCCCTTGAGGCTTTTGTCGAGGAATAGATTTCCGTTGAACTTGAAATTGACGCGATTTTTCGGATCCTCAAGCACAAACTCCACATTGTCGATGTCCGCCAGGTTCGTAATGTCGCGGCTGCCAAGATGCAGCACCGATACGCGTGTTGCGCCGTCGTTCTCGATACGTCCCGGCACGGACACTTCCGGCTCATTGCCGCAACTGTTCAAAACAATACCGGCAAATACGAATGCCAAGGTTGTTATGACTTTTGTCAATATTTTCATAATTAATTCTGCATTTCTGATTTGTTGGGATATGGATATTTGGATCCGAAACTCCACGGACAGCCATCTCCGACACTGATATCCATGTATTTCATCGAGTTCTTGTCGGTAAAGTCTTCGGCTGAGAGGAAGAAATTGCCGTTCTTAATATAGTATCCGTGATGCTGGTGCGAGTTGTAGAAGGCACAGGAGTGAATGTAGTCGGACGCTGAGGAATCGCCGTTTCGGTCTCTGAGATCAATGCATGACCTCACCGTGCATTGTTTATGCAGTTCGGCGACGAATTCCTTTGATCCGGCGTCGGGGGAGGTGTTAAGACAACTGTACATCAGACTTCCGTCGCACATGCGTCCGGCCATTGGACCGGCTTTCCCTCCGGCCACATGTGAGCCGTTGAAGCATTGGGATATTATGACAGCATTTTTCTCGAATTTTTCACAACTCTTGACAATGGCGTTTACGCCGCCGATTATCGCGGCCGACGAAGAGGCGACAAGTATCGGTAAGGCCGCTCCGCCGGAGGCAACGGTGCCTGCCACAAACGAAACGGCGCTGACCACTACGGCGA
>USIY01000362.1 GCA_900554845.1 uncultured Bacteroidales bacterium
GGAATCGCCTCTCCACCGGTAGTGACGGCATATACCTTCAATGAATAGAAATCCTGCATCGCTTCAGGGTCGCAGATATCAAATTCAAATTCCGAACCCTCTACGTTCTCGTATGTATCCATCACGACATCGCCTGATAAAACTTCTACCTTGGTTTTTACGAGCGACGGGTCAAGAACAAATCCCGTGATATCTTTTGTCGGTTTCGTCCAGGTAGCCTTGACCCGGCCGGGAGATGTCTGGATAGCCTGGACTCCTGTCACAGGTTGGGGCAGAGCTACACCGGCTTTGACCATTTCATGGACTATATTTGATTTGCCATACTCATTCGAAGCAACGACGCCATAGGTGTTGTTTCCGTTTACCGGATGCTGATCGGTAAAGGTGTATGTGTTACCCGGTACAGGAGAGTCAATGGTATGAATCACCTCCTCGCCGCGAAGGAATTCCATAGCTTTGAGAGAAGTTATCGGCGCACCCGCGACATCTGTATCAGGAGCCTTGGCGGAAAGGGTGACTTCTAATTTACCAGTAGGATCAGCGGTCAGCGTAAAATCTGTCGGGACAGAAGGCATCTGGCCTGATGCAGCGACCGTGACTGAGAAATCGTAGATAGCCGCGATAGCCGACGCATATTTGTCAGAGTTATCGTAAAGTCCTATATAGTAGGTTCCTGAAGTCTCGGGCTTTACTTTGCCCTCGAGAATCATTGTTGCGCTCTCTACGAGAAATCCCTTTCCGAAATATGTACTCATCGGCGAGGCTTCTGACTTCATGGCATCCGCAGTTGGCTCAGTGCCGAAGTATAAGCCGATGAATTCGCTGGCTGTATTGGTAAGCGCAAAGTGATAGGAAACCACATACTCCTTTCCGGCTTCAAGGGTTATGGCGGGGCTGATAAGCCAGCTGTCCTTGCTTTCTATAGTGCCTGCACTGTATATTGAATTAGACACCACGGCATTGCGGAAGCAATATGACGGTCTTTGACCGGCTTCTACGTATTTGAACCGGACGCGATCGGAATTTGCGAGAGTTGTCCATCCTTCGAGACAATCCGCATCGTTAAAGTCATGCGAATAAGGCACGACCTCCGCTGCAATGCTTGATGAACAAGCAAGCAGAGCTGCAGAGATAAAGGTAAAAAAATGCTTCATATAAAAATTTTTGGTTGTTCAATCAAGAGATTGGAATTGAATTGCTGCAAAAGTAGCAATATTATATGAAATCTGCAAATTTAATGGCATATTTGTAAAGGATTTGGGCTAATTGTGGTGATTTGTATCGCAGACATAGGGATTTTAGTGGCTACGGGCTACCTATACTCAGGATAAGATCATAGAGATGATTCTCAAGGAGTATGAGGGGCGCAGGATATATCTACTCTCACCTCTTGTAAAGAACCGAAAGGGTCATTACAAAGAACTGTTTGAGAATCTTCGTAAGAAGGGATACCTATATGTGCGCATAGACGGTGAGATTAAGGAACTGGTGTACGGCATGAAGCTGAACCGGTACCAAAACCATTCGGTGGAACTGGTTGTTGACAGGCTCAGGGCCACGTCCGACGATATGCAGCGTATGAAAGACAGTGTAGGAGCCGCCCTCAAACAAGGAGGAAAGATGATGGCGGTGATTGATGCCGAGACTGAAGAGCTGAAATATTTCTCACAGATGCTTATGGATCCGGAAAGCGGAGTGTCATATCCCGAGCCGGCACCTCATAACTTCTCATTCAATTCTCCGCAGGGTGCATGTCGCCGATGCAAGGGTCTTGGATATGTGAATCTTATAGATGAGGAAAAAATAATTCCGGATAGGTCCAAGTCTATCCACGACGGTGCAATTGTCCCTCTCGGCAAATATAAGAATTCTTTAATATTCTGGCAGATAGAAGCTATATGCGCAATGCACGGCTGTACAATCAAGACTCCTGTGGCGGAATTACCCGCCGAGGCGCTTGACGACATTCTTAACGGCACAGACGCAAGACTTGAGATTAACAACGACACGATGTCGCTCAGACATTACGACATGGCCTACGAAGGTGTCGTGAAATACATCGAGATGCAGCAGAGCGAGGATGCCGGAGCCGATGCCAATAAATGGAGCGGACAGTTCTTTTCCAAGGCCGTATGCCCTGAATGCAAAGGAAGTCGTCTCAATAGGATTTCTCTCAATTTCTTCATCGACGGTAAGAGCATTGCGGATGTAGCGTCGATGGATATAGCCGATCTATATGAATGGACCCAAGGTCTTGAAGACCGTCTGGATC
>USIY01000363.1 GCA_900554845.1 uncultured Bacteroidales bacterium
GGACGCCAACGATCTTCCCATCTCGAAGATCCAGGCCGACGAGGCCATGGATTCCGCCAGCTGCATAGGCTGCGGTGCCTGCGTGGCTGCCTGCAAGAACGGTTCCGCTATGCTGTTCGTGTCAGCCAAGATCTCGCAGCTCTCTCGTCTGCCTCAGGGCGCCGTGGAGAAATATCGCCGCGCCATGGCTATGGTCAGCAAGATGGACGAGCTCGGTTTCGGCAACTGCACCAACACCGGCGCATGCTCGGCCGAATGCCCCAAGAACATCAAGATGGCCAACATCGCGCGCATGAACCGCGAGTACATCGCCGCCAAGTGCAGCGAGTGACAACGTGTCATAGAAATTCAAAAGGCGTCCTCCGGGACGCCTTTTTTATGCTCTGATACCTTCCCGCAGCGATACGCCGGCACGCTGCAGCGATAGGATAAATGAAAAAGAAAGGAGGCCGATCCGCGGGGATCTGCCTCCTTTTTGTTCGGTTTGTACGGTTGATTAGCCGTTAACCTTCTTCATGTGGGCGATCAGGTCGAGAACCTTGTTGGAGTAACCGATCTCGTTGTCGTACCAGCTGATTACCTTAACGAAGGTGTCTGTCAAATAAACACCGGCGTTGGCGTCGAAGATGGAGGTCAGGGGGCAACCCAGGAAGTCGGAGCTGACAACAGCGTCCTCGGTGTAGCCGAGCACTCCCTTCAGTTCGCCTTCGGCAGCGGCCTTCATGGCTGCGCAGATAGCTTCCTTGGTGGCGGGTTTCTCCAGGTTGCAGGTCAGGTCAACTACAGATACGTCCAGAGTGGGGACACGCATGGAGATACCTGTCAGCTTGCCGTTCAGCTCGGGGATAACCTTGCCTACAGCCTTTGCTGCGCCGGTGGAGCTGGGGATGATGTTGCCGCTTGCGGCACGGCCACCACGCCAATCCTTCATCGAAGGACCGTCTACGGTCTTCTGTGTGGCGGTTGTGGAGTGTACGGTCGTCATCAGACCCTCCTTGATGCCGAAGTTCTCGTGCAGAACCTTGGCGATGGGAGCCAGACAGTTGGTGGTGCAGGAAGCGTTCGAAACGAACTGTGTTCCCTTAACGTAAGTGTTCTCGTTGACACCGCATACGAACATGGGGGTGGCGTCCTTGGAAGGAGCTGACATCACAACATATTTGGCACCGGCCTCGATGTGTGCCTGAGCCTTCTCCTGAGTCAGGAACAGACCTGTGGACTCAACAACGTACTCTGCGCCGACTGCGCCCCAGCCGATCTCCTTCGGGTCACGGCAGGCGGTTACGCGGATGGGCTTGCCGTTTACGATCAGCAGGCTCTTCTCCATGTCGCACTCTACAGTACCGTCGAAACGGCCGTGCATTGTGTCGTACTTAAGCATGTATGCCATGTAGTCTACGGGAAGAAGGTCGTTGATGGCTACAACCTCGATGTCGTCGCGCTTTGTGCTGGCGCGGAATACGAATCGACCGATACGGCCGAAACCGTTAATACCAATCTTTGTCATTACCTTGGTTTTTATGAAATTTGGGTTTATCTATTATTAATAATACTTTAAGTCTTTCCGGGTTGTATTTCAGATTGCAAATTTAAGAATTTTTTCGCAATTTTGCGAGAAGTTTTGTTAATAATTGCAAGAGAGCGTGAAATAATGGCGTTTCCCGCATAGTTTGAGGTTATTTTAGCTGATTTTTTACAATCGTCAGCACGTTCGAATCCCTCCCGGACATACGCGGACAGCCTCATAAAAAATCTATGATTATACAAACGATTATATAAACCAATAATTCGACAACAATGGGAAAATTTATTGAGGATTTCAAGAACTTCGCCCTGAAGGGCAACGTGATCGACATGGCTGTCGGTGTGATTGTGGGCGGTGCGTTCGGCAAGATAGTCAGCTCTCTTGTCAACGACATCATCATGCCTTTGATCACCATCATCACGGGCAACACCGGCTTCGAGAACATGAAGTACGTGATCCATGCCGCCGAACCCGCCGACGCGGCCGCGGGGAAAGCCGCCGTGGAGGAGGTTGCCGTCAATTACGGTATGTTCATCCAGAACATCGTCGACTTCCTGATCATCGCCCTCTCCATCTTCATCGCCCTTCGCGTCACCATGAAGTTCATGAAGAAAGAGAAAGCCGTCGAGGAGGCTCCCGCCCCCGCTCCGGAACCCACCGCCGAAGAAAAACTTCTGACGGAAATCCGCGACATCCTCAAAAAAGAGGAGAAATAATCCTTATATG
>USIY01000364.1 GCA_900554845.1 uncultured Bacteroidales bacterium
ATTCTCGGCCCGTCAGGTAGCGGAAAGTCTTTCTTCACCAATCACTTTGTACGGCAATATTATGAACAGGGTGCGCATATCCTGCTGATTGATACGGGTAATTCCTACGAAGGTCTGAGCAATCTGATTCGCAACAGGACTCATGGCGAAGATGGTGTATATTTCACCTATACGGAGGATAACCCTATATCTTTCAATCCGTTTTATACGGATGACGGAGTGTTTGATGTGGAAAAGAAGGACTCTATCAAGACGCTGCTGCTGACGCTCTGGAAATCGGAGGATGACAGAGTTACCAAGACTGAATCCGGCGAGCTTGGCTCGGCATTGTCAATGTTCCTTGACAAGATGGCAAAAGACCGCGACATTGTTCCATGTTTCAACTCTTTCTATGAGTTCATGCGTGACGAATACCGTGCGGAAATGGCTGATAGACCGATACCCATCTACAAACAGGACTTCGACATTGATAACTTCCTGACAACGCTCCGACAGTACTACCATGGTGGCCGCTTCGATTTTCTGCTCAACTCAAAAGCCAACATCGACCTGCTCAACAAGCGGTTTGTGGTATTCGAGATTGATTCGATCAAGGATAATAGAGAATTGTTTCCGGTGGTGACCATCATCATCATGGAGGCTTTCATTAACAAGATGCGCCGACTGAAAGGTATCCGCAAAGTCCTTATTTGTGAGGAGGCTTGGAAGGCTCTATCCTCGGCGAATATGGCTGAGTATATGAAGTATCTATACAAAACCGTCCGTAAGTATTTCGGTGAAGCTGTGGTAGTTACTCAGGAAGTAGATGATATTATTTCATCCCCTATCGTGAAAGAAACCATCATCAACAACTCCGACTGCAAGATACTTCTCGACCAGCGCAAATACATGAACCGCTTCGACCAGATTCAGGAGCTGCTCGGTCTGACCGACAAAGAGAAAGCTCAGATTCTGAGTATCAATATGGCTAACAACCCTAATCGCCTATATAAAGAGGTGTGGATTGGACTTGGTGGAACTCAGTCTGCCGTCTATGCCACTGAGGTGAGCAAAGAGGAATATCTCTGCTATACCACTGAAGAAACGGAGAAAATAAAGGTGCTTGAAATGGCACAAAAACTCGGCGGCGATACCGAAGCCGCCATAAAACGATTAGCTAACGAATAATCTATGTTTGAAGATATGTTTCATTTTCTTGAACCCGTCCTGACTGTGTTCACTGCGATTGCGGTCATTACCGTTGCCGCTGTCGTATGTCTTGGCTGCATCGCCCTTGCCTTCAAGGTGGGCGACAGCTTCAAGGGTATGCTAAAGGATCGGTACTTCAAGTGTCGCGACAAGTGGAGGAATCGAGCGATGGTCATTGCTGGTTTTATCGGTGAAACAGTAGGTAAAACTATCAGTACTCAACTGGATAAAATATTTAACCTGCCGACTGATAATTCAGTTTCTTCCGACCTCCGAGGCAAAATGGTCGGTAGATGGATTACAGATAACGATGATGAGATGGTAATTTCCGAAGAGGGTGGCTTGTATCTAATGTCGGTTCGGATTCGAGATGTGCGAATGACGGAGAACTATCTCATCGGTTTGACAACTCTTCCCAATAATCGTCAAAACCTGTTCCTCGCAGAAGGATCTATCCCTATGACAATCGGATTCAGTGATAATCACGATGTCATTTACCTTCCAGATAATAACCGTAAGTTTCACCGCACCTATAAGAAATTCCCCTCTGAGATTCAGGCGGAAATAGACGCATGTTTCCGCGAACCAACTGTAATTGCAGTTGAAGATGAGCCTTTGCCCCGGATGGTAATTACCGATGAATTGCGTGATAAACTTACCCGTCTTGATGATGAGTCCGGTTTTCAGGAACTGGATGCCACCGTAAACCGCAACGTCATCGAATGAAGATGGCAATCCATGTGCTTCTCATCATCCTCTCCATCCCCTTCATACTTGTCTTTGCCGCCGTGAAAATGATTACCGGCATGGCCAAGTCGATAAAATAACCCCTACCGTATGAAAATATTGAAATTTGTTTTACCCCTCGTTTTGTTCTGCCTGCTCTTCGGAGTGGGCACGGCAAACGCCCAGTGGACGGTCATAGACCCGTCTAATATCGCCCAATCCATCGTAAATTCCTCAAAATCACTCGTGCAGGAATCAACGACCGCTCAAAACATGATTAACAACTTCAAGGAGACGGTCAAGATCTACCAGCAGGCGAAGAAATATTATGA
>USIY01000365.1 GCA_900554845.1 uncultured Bacteroidales bacterium
ACGGTCCACAGTGGTGTTGGCGCCGATCTCCACATTGTCGGCGATTTCCACGATGCCTATCTGTGGAATCTTCTCATAGCTGCCGTCGGCGCAGGGTGCGAATCCAAAGCCGTCGGCCCCTATGACGCATCCGCTGTGCACAATGCAGTTCTTCCCTATCCTGCACCCCTCATACACACGCACTCCGGCACGAAGCACCGTGCCGTCGCCTATCTCCGCGCCGTCGCCCAAATAAGTGTGGGGGTACACCCGCACTCCCTTGCCAAGCTTGACACCACGGCCCACATACGCAAACGCTCCGATATAGGCGTCCTCAGGAACCTCGACGCCCTCGGCTATGTAACAGGGCTGCTCCACGCCTTGCGGCGCGGATTTCTGAGCCTCGAACGCATTTAGCAGATCGGCAAGCGACTTATAAGGATCCTTGACGCGAATCAGCGCAGTGACCTGCGCCCCCTCTGCATCAAAGTCCTCGCCCACCAACACGGCCGACGCCTTCGTCTCATGTATAAAATGAGCGTATTTGGGATTCGTTATGAATGTGATGTCGCCCGGCTTGGCCTCCTCTATCTTGGCAAAACCGGTTATCTCAACGTCTGCATCACCTTCCACACGTCCATTGGTCATGGACGCTATGAGTTGCGGTGTTATTTTCATGTATACTTATCAGAGAGTGTTTATGTTCATAATATGAGAGTGAAATGCAAAACTTCATATCTAACACTCTCTTATTTTACCGCAAAATTAACATTTATTATTGACATACCCAAAAATAGAACCGTTAAAGGACATTTCCAAGCGATATTTAAACTGTTTTTATATTGATTTCACTCCTTTAAGAAACTTTAAGAGCTCAACAATGCGATTTTTGGCGGTAGTCTCGTTTTTTTTCACTATTTTTGCACTCGAATACACAGTAGTACGCGTACGCAACATATCGTACGGACGCAACCCAGTGTGTTACTAATGGCAAAAGTAAACCTAAAATACAAAATCAATGGAAATCTCACACATTGAACACATCGGTATAGCAGTGCCCAATCTGGCAGAGGCTATCAAGTACTATGAAGAAGTTCTGGGTCTGAAATGCTACAAGCAGGAAGTTGTAGAGGACCAGAAGGTAACCACCGCCTTCTTCAAGGCCGGCGACACGAAGATCGAGCTCCTGGAAGCCACGAGCCCCGACAGCACAATCGCCAAGTTCATTGAGAAAAACGGAGGACGCGGCGGCATGCACCATATGGCATTCGCCGTTGAGGACGGTGTGGCCAACGCTCTGAAAGAGTGCGAGGAGAAGGGAGTACGCCTGATCGACAAGGCTCCGCGCAAAGGCGCCGACGGCCTGCAGATAGCTTTCCTGCATCCCAAGAGCACCGAGGCCGTGCTGACCGAGCTCTGCGAGAATCCTAACAAGAAATAATAATTCAATGACTCTGTTCCCGGAACGGTCCAGAGTCATTTTCATGTAAATACTTTATGAGCAAGCAAGAAGTGAAAATCGCCCAGCTGATTGAGAAACGTGCCGAGTGCCGTCTGGGCGGTGGCGAAAAAGCTATCGAAAAACAGCATGCCCGCGGTAAATACACCGCACGCGAGCGTATAGCCATGCTGCTGGACGAAGGAAGTTTTGAGGAACTTGACATGTTCGTGACACACCGTTGCACAAACTTCGGTCAGGACAAAAAGCATATCCTTGGCGACGGAGTCGTTACCGGTTTCGGCACGATCGACGGACGTCTGGTATATGTTTTCGCACAGGACTTCACCGTATTCGGCGGCTCTTTGTCAGAGACAATGTCGCTGAAGATCTGCAAGGTGATGGACATGGCCATGAAGATGGGTGCTCCCGTGATCGGTCTCAACGACTCGGGCGGCGCACGTATTCAGGAGGGCATCAACGCCCTGGCGGGATATTCCGAGATTTTCCAGCGCAACATTCTGGCCAGCGGCGTGATCCCGCAGATCTCCGCCATCATGGGCCCGTGCGCCGGCGGCGCTGTGTACAGTCCTGCCCTGACCGACTTCACCATCATGACCAAAGGCCTGAGCTACATGTTCCTCACCGGTCCTTCCGTTGTGAAGACCGTAACCGGCGAAGATGTGTCGCAGGAGAACCTTGGCGGTGCTTCGGTTCACTCCACGAAGTCCGGCGTGACCCACTTCGCAGCGGAGAACGAGGAGGAGACTCTGGCTCTTATACGCAAGCTTCTCAGCTACATGCCGCAGAACAATATGGAGG
>USIY01000366.1 GCA_900554845.1 uncultured Bacteroidales bacterium
GAATTTCAGCCGTTGACCTCGAGGATTTCTCCAAAGTGAGCCTTATTAAGCTGTCGGTTGACATATTCCGCGTCAACCGTAAAAGTCTGGTCCTTCAGAGAAGGTGCGTCAAACATAGCGTCAACCATCACCGTCTCCACGATACTGCGGAGGCCGCGGGCCCCAAGCTTATATTCCACAGCTTTGTCGACTATCGTATCAAGGGCATCCTCGGTGAACACCAGTTTCACGCCGTCTATCTCCATCATTGCCGTGTACTGACGGATAATGGCGTTCTTGGGCTCTGTCAAAATACGGCGCAACGCAGGCTTGTCCAATGGATCAAGGCTCGTCAGGATGGGCAGACGGCCTATGATCTCGGGAATCATTCCGAAGGATTTCAGATCCTGCGGCATAACGTATCTCATCAGATTGTCACGCTGACGCTTACGGCTTTTCTCATCATGGCCGTAACCGACAATATGCGTATTCAGACGTGCGGCTATCTTACGTTCGATTCCATCGAAGGCTCCGCCGCATATAAAGAGAATGTTCTTGGTGTTGACCGGTATCATCTTCTGTTCCGGATGCTTGCGGCCCCCTTGCGGCGGCACAAGCGCGACTGTGCCTTCCAGAAGCTTAAGCAATCCTTGCTGCACACCCTCGCCGCTGACATCGCGGGTAATGGATGGATTGTCGCTCTTACGCGCTATTTTGTCGATCTCGTCGATAAAGATAATGCCTTGCTCCGCCTTTTCCACATCATAATCGCAAGCCTGCAACAGACGTGTCAGCAGCGACTCAATGTCCTCGCCCACATATCCGGCTTCGGTCAGAACCGTGGCGTCCACTATCGTGAAAGGAACATTAAGAAGTTTCGCTATCGACTTGGCGAGCAAAGTCTTTCCGGTACCGGTAGGACCTACCAAGACTACGTTCGACTTTTCAATGTCCACATCGTCATCATCCTGGGACTGAGGATGATTAATCCTCTTGTAGTGGTTATAAACCGCAACGGAAAGATACTTTTTGGCCTCGTCCTGACCAATTACATACTGGTCAAGAAATTCCTTGATCTGATGCGGAGTCGGTATAGTCTTGGCCTCTTCCTTTTTCGTTGTCGTTTTGCTGTGGCGACGGCGCAATTCGGTGTCGCGCTGGTCGTCGATAAATTTGATGCAATCCGTACACAGGTACAGATCCTCTATCACAGGAATCACGGGACTCGCGGCAGAATCATATTTGCCGCACATTCCGCATCTCAAATCACTTTTCTTAGCCATTATTTTTTCTTGGAGGTATTCTCCAGGACCTTATCGATCATTCCGTACTCTTTTGCTTCCCGGGCAATCATCCAGTAGTCGCGGTCGGAATCGGCTTCCACTTTCTCAAACGGCTGTCCCGAATGCGTGGAGATGATACGATATAATTCCTCTTTAAGTTTTAGAATCTCTCTTGCGGTAATCTCGATATCCGAAGCCTGGCCTTGAATACCTCCCATCGGCTGATGGATCATTACGCGGCTGTGCGGCAACGCAAAACGTTTGCCATGTTCGCCGGCCACAAGCAGCACCGCCGCCATCGACGCGGCCATCCCGGTACAGATGGTCGACACATCCGAATTGATGTACTGCATCGTGTCATATATACCCAGACCGGCATATACTGAGCCGCCGGGACTGTTGATGTAAAGACTGATGTCCTTTTCGGGATCCACGGAATCAAGATAAAGAAGCTGAGCCTGTATTATATTGGCGCTCTGATCAGTAACCTGAGTGCCGAGGAATATGATTCTGTCCATCATCAAACGTGAGAACACATCCATTTGAGTCACATTGAGCTGACGCTCCTCAAGGATGTAGGGATTCATATAATCGGCAGTCGGAGCGGTCACGCCCATACGGTCTATGGCTTGCGTGTAGGAATCAACGGTATTGCCGCTCATTCCCAAATGGTTCACCGCATAATTTCTGAAATCATTCTGCATTGTTTTCCTTTTTTGATTGTTGGCTTTACAGCCGTAAACATATTAAAACTACGGTTGTATTAAGTTGTATTAATATGACTTCGCGGAATCCGGCGGCCCGGCTTCCGCGAAGTCCTTATTTATACAACAAATTTCAAGCCAAATCTATCATGAATGCGACCGACCTACATATCAGCAGGATCTCGCGAGCCCCGCAAGGTCGTCGCATGTTATTTTGAGATTCGGCCTGATTATGCCTCTTCCTTGTTCTCTTCCTCCTTCTTGAAC
>USIY01000367.1 GCA_900554845.1 uncultured Bacteroidales bacterium
GTCCATACCAAGCCCGTGGTCGATGTGATAAGAGAATGAAGAGATATAATCTTCCGCCAGTTTTGGGTTGATTTTTCTCAGAGAGTCCACCTTGGCCCAGGTGGAGGGGGACGTCTCGGGACGGTAGAGATCTTCGAGAATCTGACGCTGCGTGGGATATTTCAGAAATATATCATAACCATACGCCTTTTCCCCCTTTGCCTGGGTTCCCGGACCATAGATGCGGAATCCCACAAGTTCGTTCTCGAACGCTATGTCATCGGCCCGTTCAGGATAAATACGTCCGCTCACAAGACGTGCAAGCGTACCTCGGCGCTCCAGTTCCTTCAAACGGTTAAGAGCCTCGATATAATAATAATCGGCATAAATTATGCTGTAATCAATCTCACTCCCGGCGGGGCGATGGCCCGTGCTGTGGTCCAGAAAGGAACTTCTTGTGGAGGGCGAACGGTAGCGGTCTGCGTTCAAGGAGTTGATCATTCGGTAGGCCGCGTCCAGATAACGCTCTTTCTCAGCGCCCTCACAGTAACATTGCAGTTCCAGCAGCGCCGAAGCCACAACGGCGGCCGCCGATGCGTCTCGGCTTGCATCCGGAATCTTCGGATCGTCAAAATCCCAATAAGGTACATAATCCGCAGGAAGACGGTCCAGATAAACATTCGTGACTTTCTTTGCGAAGTCAAGGAAGCGTGGATCGCCTGTCTCCCTGTAAACCATAGTATATCCATAGATAGCCCATGACTGGCCGCGGGCCCACATCGTGTCGTCGGCATATCCCTGATGGGTCATCCCTTTGATAAATTTTCCGTTGTCAGGATCATATACGGCCACATGATAGCTTGTGTAATCAGGACGGAAATGATTCTTCATCGTAGTTTCGGCATGCTTCACGGCGATATCGTACAGATTGCGGGGACCGCCGTTCTTGGAGGCCCAGAACAACATTTCCAAATTGATCATGTTGTCCATAATCGTATTGTGACCTCCGAGCATTTCCACATTTCGCGGCCATGACAAAATTGTGCCTACCTTGGGATTGAACAATGTGGCCAGAGTGTCCGCGGTGTTTAGGATCACCTCCTTGTATTTTTTATCGTGTGTCAGGCGGTATGCGTTGCCGTAACTGCAGAACACCAGAAAACCGAGGTCATGATCAAAAGCGGGTGTGCGCGACAAATATTCCAGAGAAGCAGTGTAATTTTCCGCCTGTTTCAGAATCTCCGGATCATGGGTAGCCTCATAGTCGTACCAGAGCACTCCGGGCCAGAATCCGGCGCACCATTCGTCGCACGTGGCTTTGCGGCAATTCCATTCCTTTCCGTCAGGCGCGATATTGCGCGGCATCATGGTATAATCATATCCATTCTTGCCCAGTTCGGAAAGACTCTTCTTCACCTTGCCGTGGCAATATTCCAAAGCGGAATTATATTCTGGCATAGGTGCCGCGGACAAGGCGCCCAACGCCAAAGACATCAGTCCCGTTACAATGTATTTACGAATCATGGTCACAATAATTTCAAGATAAACGCAAAACAATTTTTGTTATTTGACTTTCAGATCGGATGTGATCACGTCAATCCAGCCACGGTCATGTATTCCGGCAGGCGTTATACTGAAAAATCCCAGTTTGGCACCCATCCATACTCCGCGGTCAGTTTTGAATTCTCCCGCGTCGCTGAATGTCTTGCCGTCCGTGCTGTAGCTGAACTTGCATACGGCGCCTTTTCTGACCGAGACACGCAGCCATAGATCACATTCCATGTTTGGATAAAGTCCTGCCTCATATACGCGGGTCGGTTTCAACACCCCCATGCCCTTGACATCTTCATTTCCAGCCGCTGTGGAAACCGCGTACTCCACATGAAATCCATCTCCCGCTTTTTTGAGACCCAGACGCGCATAATCCCCACCTATCACCATTATGCCGGAGGCTACACCTTCCGATGCCTGTTTTGCGGAAACACGCACTTTAGAAGTCAACGTAAAATTTTCAGCCGGGAATTTCATCAGCCAGACATTAGGGACTTCACGGATATCCACTCCTGGGTCCTCTAATTTATAGCCGAAAATTCGTTTCAGGCCGTCAGGTATGTCGAACCCGAAATGATCGTTATAATTTGCCTCCCATTGATACAGGAGCGACACAACTTCCGAATCACTCTTCGACATCGGACGTAAATCAGGTTTTGGATATTTTCTGACGGGATTTCCGCAACCG
>USIY01000368.1 GCA_900554845.1 uncultured Bacteroidales bacterium
CCCCCTTTGGCACCGTTGAAGAACACGGCCAGATCGGGCGCCGCTTCTGCCATTGGTGCCATCTCGAACGGCGGTTTGTCCTGAGGCCGGTGTGTCGTGGAAATTATAGTGAAATGAATGGGAAGAATGGGGAATGGATTGACACAGAGATGCCATCCCTTCATCCATTCGGCCGCGCATTGTTCCTTAGGTCTGTTTTCGGCACACAGGAAGCATGCGCGTTTCGCCACTCCCTCTTTGCTTGTATCCGCCGCGGTCGAGACTATTCTTGCGGGATTGAGCTGGAGGGCCATGGGAAGGTCGCCCATCGGAAGGGGTTTGCGTCGGGTATGGCGCAGATCCTGATAGCGTGCGAAGGCTTCCGGCCATATTGACAGCTGATATTCCACCAGCGTGTTGACCGTGTCCTGATCGAGCGGCTGCGGTGCCGTCATGGAGCGTTGGCTGTCAGTCATCGTCTTCAGGATCTATATCGTCCAGATCTATATCGTCCTCGTGGTCGCCAAGCATGTCGGACAGGTCTTTCCAGAAATCATCCCCTTGAAACATACTGGATGGGATGGATCCCATCAACTGCCATCCCGCGCGTCGGGAAGAATCCTGCTGGGAGTTCTCGCGAACGCGCGCCATCAGTTCTATGGATCTTAGGAAGTCTTTGTATTCATTGTTGGCATTGATTTTCTCCACGGAAAGCCGGGCGTCGGAATTCCCTTCCCAGCGACGGCAAAGGTACAAGGGGTAGAAAATACGGCCTATACGGTATGATCGGCTTATACGGAGAACCATCGCGTAATCTTCACCGTACGAAACGTTAGGAAACGGGAAACGGCGTGCCAAAGAGGTCACTATGGCGCGAGGAGCTCCGAATCCGTTGATCCGAAGTCCGTTGTTCGGTCCGTTTACGTCGGTCCATTCATCATGTGTGATCGCACCCGGCGGAATTTCATTCCATTCCCTGTCGGTCATTGTATAGCTCCCTATTACCATGCCGTAATTGCCGCTTCGGAATTTATTGACTATTGCCTGCAGGGTATTGGGGCTGTTGTAGACATCGTCGGAGTCAAGCTGTACGGCGAAACGTCCGCAATGCACGTCGTTCACCGCACGGTTCCAACATCCGCCGATACCTAATTTTTCCTCATCTTTTACAAGGATGTGTATGAGCTTTGGATCGTCAATTGATTCGAGCAACTCAGTGGTGCCGTCTGTTGAATCATTGTCCACCACAATTACATTGTAATTGAAATTGGTAGCCTGTCCCAATGCCGACTCCACGGCGTCACGCACCGTCATCACACGGTTGCGGACAGGAATTACCACAGTGGCTTCAACCGGAAAGGGTTCGGAATCGTAATCCACATCCTCGCGGTTTGTGTCCACAAGCCCACCGATATCGCTGAGGTATTCCGTGAGAACCTGCTCCATCTCTCGCTGGTAAGATTTATTGCGGGGATTTACGTAGTCGTGCTGCTTCTGACCGCTGTCACGGAAATCCACTTTCTCCACAGTGTATAGGAATTCAGGAATCATCACCACCATTTTGCCCATTGTGATCCGCAATCGCAATGCATACCATCCTCCGTCAAGCATAGCGGAT
The DNA here is from genome assembly GCA_900554845.1 of uncultured Bacteroidales bacterium. Lineage (GTDB taxonomy): Bacteria > Bacteroidota > Bacteroidia > Bacteroidales > Muribaculaceae > Lepagella. The sequence goes on from USIY01000368.1 coordinate 1,598, forward strand.
TCCTTGTCGGTGAAGTCTTCGGTGGCGGAGAGGACATCCGCGGCGTTAAGCAGTACCAGCGAACCGAAATCGAAATCGTCACGTACCGATCCGGGCTGATAGTCTATCACTGGATGGTCCTGCAATGATCCATCGGGCATTCTTTCGCGGTAATGGCAATAAGTCATCGTAGAGTCTATGTCGGCCGCGAGTTCTTCCATACGGCGCTTCGCGGCCTCGGGAATCTCTATATGTTTGTCATCAATCTGCAACAGCACATGTTGCTCCAGAGGAGAATGGAATATATGTTCCCGGAGATCGTTGACGTTTGTGAATTTGACTATATCCATGATCAGGTCTTTTCTTGGGTTCGGGAGGAGATTATTTTGCGAGCAGCTGGCGCATCAGGTTGTCGCGGGCGTCTGCGTCTGTAATGGCTTCAAACGGCACCGACATGACCGTCACCTTGCTTTTGCCACGGGTCACATTTTGTCCGGCTATTCCGCCGTTGTCGAAAGTCAGTATGGTTTCGGCGCGTGCGTCTTCCGCGGGAGTGAGGACATCCGGCGATTCCACAATGTACATATCCTGGTTCAGAGTGGAGGAATAAGGAAGCGTTCTACCC
>USIY01000369.1 GCA_900554845.1 uncultured Bacteroidales bacterium
ATAAAGGCCTTGAAAAGGCCTTGAAATATCGTCCTGCGGACAAAGGGACGTTTACCAACAATGTCTCCAATTTCAACCGTATTTTCAAGAAGAACAAAGGATTCACTCCCAAAGAATTCCGCGAAATCTATAAACGGAACAAAATCCTGATTTAATCCTTGCCCCAAGCCTTTTTTCACTCTCCTACGCAACAAGAGGATGTGTCAAAGAACTGACACATCCTCTTATTTTATTCTAACCCGGACAGGGATTGTAATGGATTATTCAGAACTGTATGATCACTCCGGCGTGCGCCCGAATGCCCGGGGCCTGCAGGCCCGGAAGCCATTCCTGGTGCAGACGGTTCAACAGATTGTTTACTTCCAGTTCAACCGTCAGATTCTTCAGAATATCGTAGCTTGCGCGGAAATCCAGATTGGACCAATTCTTCATGAGCCGGTTCTCGAGCGATCTTTCACCATCGTAATCGCTTACCAGCAAAGGACGGCGGCAGGCCCGCAGGTTCCAGTCCAGTCCTAACTTGAGGCTTGACCATGGATTGCTTCGCGCCGAGATCCGTCCGGTGGCCTCCGGCAAATCAAAACCGTTGAAGAAGCCTTTCTTGCCATCCTGAGGCTGATATGTAGCCTCGGCCTCCATGCCGAAATATCTGCCATAATTGTAAGCGAGCTTCACACCCATGGAGACTCCGTACATGTCGACGGAGGCGTCATTATACAGTTTTTGATTCCGGACTCCCCCGGCCATATACATCCCCGTACCGTTAAGATAATATTGATACCATGCACCCTCCACATGCTGGCCCAACGCTCTGCGGAATTTCCCCGATATCTCAGCCTTAAATCCGGCAAAGGGGCCGAACGCGAATTTCAGTCCCCCCTCAAACGGGACGTAAACAGGCTCGGCATTGAATATATCAGTGGCGCAATATATGTTCTGACCAATATTATAATCCAAAGTGTTCAATTCTGTGCCACCGGTGGCGGACAGTTCCACCGCCAGACCCTTGATATGCCATCCCAATCGGAAATCGGGGGCAATCCGGAAGAAAGGACCGTTATTGAACATCATGTCGATCTTCGGCCCGGCGAACAGATACAGATTCTCACCCTCGCTTTTATAATGAGGGGTAAGCGACAGCCTGGTGTAATTATCGGGACAAGCCATCATCGCCTTAGAGTCCTTGCCGCCGGCATAGAGCACAATGTCGGCTCCCAGATCAAGTCCAATCGAAGAACTGCTTCCGAAGTCCAGTCCGATTCCGCCGCGCGGAGCTATTATGGTTTCCCGGTTGCCTTTGTACCGTTCCTGTACCATCTCTGTGTAGAAACTGCGAAAACCGTTGTAACGGACATCCGCGCCGGCATAATACCGAAACTTGCTCTCCCCCTCCGATTTCCACATCAAATGAAAATTCGCGCTGTTGAGCGTCTGTGTAGGTGCCTTCGAAACCAAATCGGGGTCTTCCGGATGCATGGCATAATAATTGAAATAAGCCACCCTGTACTTGGCGTCGAAATCCAGGATTCCGGCGTCACGCTTCAGATGCCTCAGGTACACGCCTATCTCCTGATCTGCAAGACGCCGGCGGAACTCTTCCGCGCCGTCGCTGTATTCCGGCTTCCACAACCATGTGGAATTATGGCGAAGATAAATCCCGCACATTGTATTTGGCTTGTCAATAAACCTGGCGCCGGCATTGAGCCGGGTGTCGAGCCATGACCCGAGCGACAATTCAACATAGCGTTTATAGGGGTAGGAGTCACGTGTGTCCCGCCATCCTACCGCCGGCATCGGCACACCCGAAGGTGTGAAATTAGTGGTCACGCCGTCGAGGTCGAAGTTCAGACGCGACTCCAGCACACCGAGGCGCGTGCGTTCCGGAAAAGCATTGATACGCTCCTGGAGGATCACCTCCGGTTTATATGTGCCCTCGACATCGATCGTTGGATTATATTGGGCTACGGCCCTTGGCGCGCACAGCAGAGCGACAACGGCCAGATAATTCTTCAGTCTCATTTCTTGATGTTCTTAAGGCGGGAGTTAATTTCCGACTTGATGTCGGCCTCATTGCCCGGATAATTGTTGCGTAAGGAAGTAAGATACTCGCGAGCCAGATCAGAGCGACCGATTCCCACGCAGGCGTCGGCCAATGCTATGAATCCCTTCGCCAGCCAATAGGAG
>USIY01000370.1 GCA_900554845.1 uncultured Bacteroidales bacterium
GCCATGCCGGTGCGAACCGGGCCAACGAATAGTACCAGGGAAGCTCTGCCTTGAACATACGGAAATAGGTCTCCGCGTCGGCGATGGTCCGGAAATGCAGATAATGGTCAAGAAGATCCGAATCCTCGTACCACATGCCGTGGAAATTCCGTGTGGCGAACCAGTTGGACTCAAAAATTTTCTTGGCGGAAGGACAGTTCATGGCGTCGAGGATAAGTTCCTCGAATTCATAATTGCTCAGTCTGAAACCCTTTCCGCCACCTATGTTGTAGAAATGTTTCCAGAAAGTGTCGGGAAGGTCGGTCAGCACCAGATTGCACAAAAGATTTCCGGAATCTTCCACCGACACCCATTCCAGTACTCCGCGGACCGGCACATGGAAAGTAATCGGGTCGGAGGCGCCGTCAATGATCGCGGGCGACAATATACCCGTCTGCCGCAGCGACACCCACCATGGAATGCCTGAATTGGCCAATATACGTTCGGCTCCGATCTTGGTCTCGCCGTACACGTCATATCTGGAAGTCCATACAGGATCGCCGGCGCGCCCCCAATGATAGGGTTGCGTACGGTTGCCCATCTGTGCCACGCTGCCTATGTAGACCACCTTAACACCCTCACCGCCGTCAGGACGCGCCTTGACGGCATCCACTATGTACTGCATGCTCCCCAGATTGACGCGCCGGGTCGCTTCAGGATGATGGTCGGCGTAAGGCGAGACCATACCTCCCACATGAAGCACATAGTCCGCTTCCAGAACACCTTTTTTTATTGATTCAAAATCGCACAGATCGCCATGCAACACCTTGAGACGCCCCTCTTCCTCGAATCTCTCAATACGTTTGCGGGCTTCGCTATGACGTTTGCCGTCACGCACCAGAACCGTCAGTTCTATTCTGTCCGGATGCGCCAGCATATAATGCATGGCGGCGCTCCCCATCGTGCCGGTAGCGCCCGTCATAAATACTTTTTTCTTCATCAATCAGTTCGAAAAAATATTGGGAAGGATATTATTCAAAAAATATGGCTTCCTTTTGGAAACGCGCCATCAGCACGTTTTCCGTCCAATCCTTGCAGGGGTACACCGGCACTCCCAAAGATTCCTTCAATATATAATCCGTGACCGGGGCTCCGGCGTAAATACTGCATATTACGCCGCCTCCAAGACGCGGATTCACCTCCATCAGTTTATAATGTCCTATCTTGCAGTCATACAGGAACTGGATGGTGACGGGACCTCTGAATCCGAAAGTGTCGATTATTTTCCGCGCCAGCTCTATAAGTTCCGGTACACGGCATGTCTTGGTACGTGTCACTTCGCCGCCCATCACTTCAAGACGCTCGCGGGGGACAGTCATAAGTGTTTCACCCTCGCGGCTCACATAACAGTCCACGGTATATTCGCGGGCGTGCTCCAGATATTCCTGAATGATGTATTTGTCAAGATCCGGAGTATTCATCAAGTCGGAAAGCTCGTTGAAGATCTTTATCCCGCGGCTGGAACCTCCTTTTCGCGGCTTTATGATAGCCGGCATCTCATTGTCGATGATGGAATAGGTCTTGGGGATAGGAATTCCTGCCTTTTCAAAAGCGGCGGCGGCATCTATCTTGTCGTACATCATCCGCGTCACATCATAATCCGACACAGGCACGAACACATCGGGCAAACGGTCGCGCAACAGCGATGCCACCTCCATCGCCCCGTTGACTATCGGGAGGATGATGTTGACGTTTTTGTCCTCAACCACCCTGACAATGTCGTCCACTACTTTAGGATCATTGAATTCAAGACCTTTGATTACCTCCCCTTCCAACGCTATCGGCACATCCGTGTCAAGTTCATAAGAAACGAATTTCACCTCGCAACCCATCTGTTTGCCGCTTCTTTTGAATTGCTCGGCCAATGACACGCGTCTGGACCCTCCTAAAAACAGTATCGTTACCACCGATTTATCACTTGTTGACATAACTGACCATTTCAAATTACATTAATATAACATAGTCTACTTTCGTAAAGTTGCGGCATATCCCGACAGTTCACGTTTGAAAGATTCTATGTGACGCCGTTTCTTTTCGTCGTAAATTTCCGAAATCTTTATAAAAATTCCGGTTTCCTCGACATTGCCGAACTCATAATTCACTGCGGTTCCAAAGAAACGCATTGTGGGCGACAGGCTCATAT
>USIY01000371.1 GCA_900554845.1 uncultured Bacteroidales bacterium
CTGTGAATTTTACAATCTGTCAACCGCAAGTTGAACTTGCGAAACTTAAATAATCTGATAAATCGACAATAAATATCCAATTTTGAATTTGTTATGAAACTGATAAAATATCTATTTGTCATGTTGTCGTTCTTTCTTGTCGCCTGTGGCGATGATGAACCGAAGAACCCAGTTTTTGAGATTTTTGTAAAAACTGCCAATCCCGGCACTGAAATTACTATCGACAAAACCGACTGTGGTGTTTCGATAAACGGCGAAGAGCAGAATGTTCAGATTGCTATGGTAGGAAATTATGATTCATTTGATGTTTCAGACGATGTGCCGGACTGGATTTCTGTCAACAAAAATGGTTTAATTACATTACACATCTTTGAATACAAGAGTGATGAAAACGATATGCGCTCGGCAACTATCGACTTTACCGTATTCAAAGGAAATAAAACAACTGAAGGTCATATCTTCGTTCATTAATATGCCCTGAAAAGCAATATTGATTTTTGGAAAAGCTAACGACTAAGTTTTTTTTAGAAAGAATGTCCAGACAAGAAAGTCCAATTTGAATTCTTGTCTGGACATAATGTATCATTTATTTGAGGGGTAATAATAGATGAAGGTGGTGTCGGCGTTTACTCGTTGTTCGTGGTAGCGAATCAATGATTTCAAGCTGTCAACTTCATGGGGTTTACCGTGGATCAACAGACGCTCACGGTGCATTACGACATTAAGGTCGTGGTTGAGTCCTCGCTCATAACGGTAGAGCCATTCGACATCTTTCAACTTTGAGTTATCATTGAGTTGATAGAAGAAGCCATAACCGAAACTTCCAGCAGCAAGAACTGCGATTGCGAAAACGATATACACCCATTTGGGGATTGCCGCCCAGATCGCACCATTGACAAGATTGTACATGCGGTGCATGAGTGTTTCTGCCGTAGCTTCAAGTTGAGCATGGCGCTTTGAGGCTGCTTTATCAGCAGCCTTTTGAGCTATCTCTTCAAGTTTGGCATCATCAATCCCCTGCGGAGCGTTGCCATTCGGGAACAGCATCTTGAACATATCGGAGATTGTCTTGACGGTTATCTTTGTCTGCTTTTCAATCGCAGTCTCCAATAGGCTGTTGATGTTTTCTTTAGTGGCAATGTTGTCCGGAACTGTTACAGTAACTTTGGGTGCTGGGATATTGACGAGCGATTGCGGAGGTGTCGCCATCGCTTGGGTTTCCAGTGTCTCAATGCGGGTGCCGTGGTCGGTTACTTTCTTTTGCAGGTCGTCAATCTGCGTGCCTTGTTTTTTGACGTCATCATAGAATTTCGACATATTCAGATTTTTCTTGATTTGCGTTTACGTTTTGCTTCTTCTTTCTTGATGGCGTTTTGAAACGCCTGTTCCTCCGGGTCGAAGCCGGGTCCGAGAGTGAACAGATTGCCTATCGCACCAATGGTAGCCTCCGTGACATTCTCAATCAGAGAGAATGTTTTCTGTTGGGTATATTCAACCTTGACTTTGGGCTGCGGTGTCGGAGATGCGGCTCGGTACTGTCCCTGCTTTCGGTTCAGCTCAAAGAGGTTGTTCAGTCGGCGGTATGTGAAAGCGCGGTCTATTTTAGAGCCGTTCATCGTTATATCGCCATCGGAAAATTTCACGCCGATATGCTCACCAGTGTTGTGATCATCGTGAAACTTCACATCAATTCCGGCACAGGCGAGACGCCGGGAGAACTCATCCCACGACTTACAGCCGTATATGGCCGCAGAAATCTTGGCTTTGAATACTGGCTTTTTCTGTTCATATTTCTCTTTGAGCGGCGAATATGTCAGTCCGTATTTGTCTTTCAGAGCCTTGACGACCTTGTCACTGCGCTTGAAATTGTTGCGCTCGTTGACCGCCTTTCCCGACATATTCACACGGTTATAGACGATATGAAAATGGGGATGCTCGGTTTCAAGATGGCGCACAACGAGATATTGAGTGTCCTTTATGCCCATGCCCTCCATATACTCTTTTGCGAGTTGAGCCATGAACTCATCAGTCAGACGGGGCGCGTCAGCGTTGTCAAAGCTGATGGAGATATGTCCCGCCGGGTTCTCCTTGCCGGGCATAAATCCGTGTATTGCTTCAAACAATAGTTCGTTAAAAATTGAATATAGGCTAAGCGGCATCTGTCGCCAAGC
>USIY01000372.1 GCA_900554845.1 uncultured Bacteroidales bacterium
TAATTTTGCATTGAGTTTTTCATGGTATTAGATTTTTAAGGTTAACGCAAGATTGAGTGTCGGGATGACAATCAATCTTTTTTTATATACGCACCCCGTTCGATGCGCCGACATGTTCATTTCTCCAAATGTTGCGGAATCGCACTAATTTTCTTAACTTTGCACATAATCATTTCGAACCAACATCATAATGGATATGAAGATTAAGTATATTATAAGCGCGGTTGCGATAGTAGCCGGAAGCTTGCCGGGATTATGCTGCACCAACCTGATCGCCGGCAAAGGCGCCACAACCGACGGATCGGTGATGATGTCCTACTCGGCCGACTCACACAACCTCTTCGGATTCCTCCATCATGCCGCCGCAGGCAAGCATGAGAAAGGGGAAATGCGCAAAATAGTGGAATGGGACACCAACAAACCCCTTGGTGAGATTCCCCAGGCGCCCGAGACCTACAATGTAGTGGGGAACATGAACGAGCATCAGGTTGCGATCGGAGAGTCCACATGGGGCGGCCGTCACGAGCTTGCCGACACCACCGGACAAGCCGTCATGGACTACGGCTCATTGATATACGTGGCTTTGGAACGCGCCAAGACAGCGCGTGAGGCAATCGACATAATGACCGACCTTGTGGAGAAATATGGCTATGCGTCGGAAGGTGAGTCCTTCACCATCGCCGACAAAAACGAGGTATGGGTAATGGAGATGATAGGCAAAGGAGCCGAAAAAGGCGCAGTATGGATCGCCGTCCGTATCCCCGACAACGCGATATCAGGCCATGCCAACGAGCCGCGTATACGCAAAGTCAATTTGAAAGACAAGGAAAATGTCCGTTATGCCAAGGACATGATCAAATTCGCACGCAAGCGCGGTTATTTCAACGGCAAAGACGAGGACTTCTCGTTCGCCGACGCCTTCGCGGAGCATGACGCCGCGACCCGCCGTGGCTGCGACGCACGTGTATGGTCTTACTTCCGCCGTTTCAACGATGGCGCCGACAGCTACTTCGCATGGATCGACGCAAAAAGTGACGACCCTATGCCTCTGTACATAATTCCTGACCGCAAAGTAAGTCCCGAAGGCATGCAGGACGCCATGCGCGACCTTTTCCAGGGTACTCCTTACGACATGACTCAGGACATAGGCGCCGGGCCGTTCCACGTACCTTACCGCTGGCGCCCCATGGACTATGAAGTGGACGGCCATACTTACGTGATGGAACGCGCCATCGCCACACAACAGACCGGCTGGAGCTTTGTCTCCCAGAGCCGTGACTGGCTGCCGGATCCCGTAGGAGGAGTATTCTGGTTCGGCACCGACGACACCAACACCACAGTGTATATGCCATTGTATTGCGGAATGACGGAAGTCCCCGCCGAACTGAAACAGGGAGACGTAAATACACTTGACCTCAACTCAAACTTCTGGGTCAACAACATCGTGGCAAACCAGGCCTACAACCGCTATGACCGCATGATTCCCGACATCCGCAAGGTCCAGAGCAGTCTGGAGAACGGTTTCTTCAAAGAACTTCCCGGCAACGACACTTTGCTGGCCGGAGCCGTAGAAGCCGGCGATATGGAAGCATACCGCAACACAGCGAACCGGCTTGGAGCGCAAGCCGCAAAGAAAGCCACTGACAGTTACCGCGATCTGGCCGGTTACCTATTCGTGAAATTCATGGACGGCAACCAAAAGAAAACTGATGAAAACGGAAACTTCATGAAGTCGGAATACGGATTGCCGTTGTATCCCACATTCCCCGGTTACGACAAGCGTTACTACGAGAATATCGTAAAGGAAAACGGCGACCATTTCAGAGTAAAATGACCGTCAAATCCAAAACTTAAAAACGGGAGGCCCTCCAACAAGGTCTCCCGTTTTATATTAATAAAACTGACTGTACTTCAATATTGGCAAACAATTATTGCTGGCGTCGCTCAAGATCGTGTTTATAACGGCTGGCCTCGGCTTTGTACTTCAAGCCGTTTATACTTACCGCGCATATAAGGCCGACCACAATCAGCACCGCCGCGGTGATGACCACCGCCTGAACCGCGACCCTGAGCACAGCAAGAATTATACATAACACCGTTCCCACGACAGCTACCGCAAGAAGTGCCAACAGCAGTTTCAGTCCTGTGC
>USIY01000373.1 GCA_900554845.1 uncultured Bacteroidales bacterium
TCTGGCTTATGACCTGGCCTGTCCTGTGGAATGCAAAAGCGATGTGCGCGTAGCGTCAGGGGCGAGACTATCCGCCAACTGCAGGTCCTTGCGCGCCTTTTTCGGATGCGCCATACCCAAAAGTCCACGCATTTTCAGAGGCCATGCCTGCAATGAATCAAGGGCAAGCGTGCTGTTGATATCCTTCAAACCTTCCTGAGTGTGTCCGAAGGTCAATTGCGTCCACGCCCGGTTGGATAGGATGACAGTGGATTTCGGCGCGCTGGACAGTCCGATATCGTATGCTTCCAAGGCGCCTTCGTAGTTGTCTTGGTGCGTGCGCACCACACCAAGGTTGGACCATAGAAGCCAATTGCTCTTGTTGGCCGGCTCGTGACGAAGAGCCTTTGTTATCACTCTTTCCGCATCGGCCCAGTTCTCATGTTTCATGTACATGTCGGCGGAATCCGCAAGTTCTATGTATGCGCGGGTTAAAGTCTGGGCACCCGCCGTCATGACGGATGCCCAACATAAAAGGATTATGAATTGTCTGATCACTGTTTGTTTTCTTTCTTAAAGTTTTCAAGGCCTTTCTTGAGGAAGTCGGTGAATTTGGGAATGCTTTCATCGTAGCTGTAGCTTCCATTCATCGGAATCCCTTCGTTGTCGATTATGACATAGAACGGCTGTGCGTTAGCCCCGAACTTATATCTCTGCAGATAGCTCCATTTGTCACCGTAAGTGCGTAGGGTGGTCTCATCGCCGTTGGATTCCTTAACACGAACAGGCTCCGGAAGGGGTTTCTTGTCGTCGACCATAAGAGTCACCAATATGTAGTCATTGTCGATTGTGCTCTTTATATCGGCGTTGGTCAGTACGGCAGCCTCCATCTTGCGACAGTTTACGCAACCGTATCCCGAGAAGTCAATAAGCACCGGCTTGTTGTATTTCCGGCCCAGCTCCATTCCTTCCTCGAAATCGTCTACCTGTGCGTGAGTCTCCCCGTCATAGAGGTTGAAGTCCTGCGTGTACATCGGGGGAGCGAAAGCACTGACGCTCTTCAGAGGTGCTCCCCATAGGCCGGGAATCATATATACTGCGAAAGCGAGAGAGATCAGCGCAAGCGAGAACCTTGTCAAGCCGATTCGTTCCACTTTGTCGTCATGCGGCAGTGTTATCCACCCCAAAAGATAGCATCCCAACAGTCCGAAGATCACGATCCAGAGCGAAATGAACACTTCGCGGTCCATGATGCGCCAACCGTAAGCCAAGTCGGCAACAGAAAGGAATTTCAATGCGAGAGCAAGTTCGAGGAAACCCAGGACCACTTTTACGGTATTCATCCAGCCGCCGGATTTAGGCATTGATTTCAACATTGTGGGGAAGCAGGCGAAAAGAGCGAACGGAACCGCCAAGGCAAGAGCGAATCCGAACATGCCGATCGCCGGGGATATGAAATTACTGGTGGCTGCGGCCTCCACAAGCAAGGTGCCTATGATGGGGCCCGTGCAGCTGAAGGATACCAGCGAAAGCGTGAAAGCCATGAAGAAGATGGAAAGATATCCTGTGGTGGAGTCAACCTTTGAATCCATCTTGTTGGTCCATTTCGCCGGGAGAGTCAGTTCGAAACCTCCCATGAACGATATGGCGAAAATCACGAGCAGGATGAAGAACGCGATGTTGAAACCAGCCGAAGTGGCGAGATCGTTAAGCGCCGAAGCCCCGAACAAGGCGGTTACCACAAGGCCGAGCAAAACGTATATCACAATGATGCTCACCCCATAAATCACAGCGGATCCTATTGCTTTGCCCCGGGATTTGTTCTGTTTCAGGAAGAAGCTGACAGTCATGGGGATCATTGGCCATACACAGGGGGTGACCAAGGCAATAAGGCCTCCGATGAGTCCGGCTATGAAAATATACCACAATGAATGCGATTCCTGTTCGGATGAGTTTTCGTAGGCCCTCAGCTGAGGCTCCACATTGGCCCACAATTTGTCGGAGCCTCCGTTCACGACGCTGTCCGCCCGCAATATTGCCGCCTCCGCGGTCTGGATCGAATCAGAGACGTTGGCGGCCGTCTCTGCGGCTATGTTTTCCTCGGCCTTCTGCTTTTCAGCCTCTTTTATGACTTCAGCGGTGAGCGGGGCCGTTCCTTTGAACTGATG
>USIY01000374.1 GCA_900554845.1 uncultured Bacteroidales bacterium
CTTTCAGCCCCAGCTTCATCGCCAGCGCAAACACATCAATGGTAGGCGGTCCTCCCACAAGCACGGGATTTCCTACAGATGTGATGGTGGAGAGCATGGAAGTGGGGGCAAGCAGGGCCTTGCTCACCTTCCTGGGCTTCCCCTTGCGGGGAATCGTCGGTATTCCCACAATGTTGCATGAGAGTGCCGGATGTGTTAGAGAGGAACAGGGCGCACCGTCCGCCAGGACAGTGGAACTGCCCATCCACATCTCGGACTCGGACATACCGCTGACCAACGGGGCCGGATGCAATACAAATGCCGGCAGATGCACGATGCCGATACCTGCCTGCGCAATCCACTGGTTATGCACCTTGACCGACGGAGCCATACTCTTGAGGATGTTGCACGCCACTCCGGCCACTCCATCAGCCGCAGGCGGCATGGCAGCCGCCATGCCGGCCATGAGGTCGGCCATGAGGTCGTACACCTTGCCTACATGAGGCACAGGCATGATGGGAGAGGGAGGGGTAACGGTAGGATGCATGTCTATCCCGATGGACAGGTCGCCGAACTTGGCGACAGGCATACCCGGCATGGAAGGAAGGATTCCGCCCAGACCCGCCTGAATCTCGTCCAAAGCCGCCTTGGAGGCTGAAAAAAGGTCGGCAAAGCCCCGTCTGACGCTGCTGCTACCGGCGGCGTCAGCTATATTCTTGAACACATCTGACATGGTGAGAATTTTTTAGAATGTGAAAAAGAGACAACCGGGCGTTCCAACCGGCACACTCCGGCTGTCCCTGTAAGGACTTACCTATGCATCCTGTGCATAGTCGCTGTTCCAATCGTTCTCGTCATCCCCTTTTGTACCTTCCAACTTGATGACAAAACTCTTTGCCGGGAAATAAGGAGTCAGGTGAATGTCGAGGAAAATACGGTCTTTCTGCTTCGGATCGCGCTCGAAACGAAGAATCTTGAATTTCTCAATCAAGCGTCCGGGACCTTGTATGCTATCCAAAAACTTACTGATCTGGCCACGCAAATCCCTTTCCGCCTTGCTGTTCCAGTTCTCAAAGGCACGGCGGTTGAGGAAATCCATCAGCACTTTCGTTACCCAATCGAACACACGGACTACGGAATAGGTCTGCAATCCCAAGTTGTCCCCGTTGAACAATGTCTTGGCAGAGAAAGCCATCACCTTGCCGTATTCCTTTACCATCGGAATCAGGCCAATCTTCTCGATTTCGGAAATCTCGCTTTTTTTTCAGGTTGAAGGCAACCCCGTCCACCTCGCTCATGGAACCATACTTCTTACCTGCGGTAACCTGTGCCATTACCGTCTTGTACACACTGCCGGCCAATGCCGCAGAAGGAGGAATCAGCAAGTCTTCGGTTTCGCCCAGTTCTGCATAGCGTCCCCGTCCTACCAGATAGTTGCAGGTCATACATACGTTGGACTTGTACACATCGCCTCCCGAAAGATTGGAATCAAAGAACATTTCAATGACATCATCCGGTTTTTCCAGATCAGCGAAATCCGTGTAAATCATCACCTTGTTGTCATGCGCAATCTTTGCCCATTTTTCAACAACCTTGTTAGAACCCAAATATCCCGGGATAACCAGCAGGGAATAGTTGGTACGCAAGTCCAAACGGTCATAATTCGCACGAAGCTCGTTTGCAATGGCATCGATAAAGAAGGAGTTGTCCAAATCGGTAAGCTGGCTCATCGAAGCGTTCACAATGGAGATATTCTTGATCTTGTCGGAATCCGTATTCTTGTAGAAGAGCATGACCGTGCGGTAGGACTTCTCCAACTGCCTGACCTCTTCCACCGCTTTCAGCTGGTTCTGGGATAGCAGACCGGACACCGCCGCAGATTTCTTCTGGCATAGTTCCACCATCTCGCTGATGGATTTGTTGCCTTTCAACATATCGACCCACATCTCAAGCCGTTTTTCCAGCTCCTTGCGCTCAGCCGCCCGTTCGGGGTCGGAAAGGAATATGTTCCGCCGTGCCTTACGCTCCGGATTCATGTTCTGTATGCCGTCCACGGAAGATTCCAAGACATTGAAACCGCCAAACTTAGCCAGAATCTGCAATTCAGCGTTCAGATTTCTGGACTGCGCCACAGCCTGTTGCTGCTGTACGGCTGCTTCTCTTTGTG
>USIY01000375.1 GCA_900554845.1 uncultured Bacteroidales bacterium
CTCGGTCCCCGCGTGAGCTCATGTCTTCACAGCGGTCTTACAGCCGACTGCACCGCCCTTGAAATCGGCCCGCATACCGACCCCAAGACCGGCAAGGAATATACTGACCTGCTCTATCAGATCCGTCCCGCTTTCGGCGGCAACATCGTGGCGACTATCGTCAATCCCGACCATCGTCCCCAGATGGCTACGGTGCGCGAGGGCGTGATGAAGAAGGAGATCCGTGACGCCGCTTACAAAGGCGAGGTCGTTGATCTTAATGTGGCTGACTACACCAAGCCCGAGGATTTCGTTGTGGAAGTGATCGACCGTCAGGTGCAGAAATCAAAAAGCAATCTGAAGAACTCTCCGATTGTCGTGGCCGGTGGTTACGGTGTAGGTTCCAAGGAGAATTTCGACTTGCTTAGAGAGCTGGCGGACGTTCTTGGCGGAGAAGTCGGCGCAAGCCGTGCTGCCGTCGACGCCGGATGGATCGATCATGACGCGCAGATAGGACAGACTGGTCTGACGGTACGTCCAAAACTGTACATAGCCTGCGGTATCTCTGGCCAGATCCAGCATATCGCCGGTATGCAGGATTCGTCGATAATCATTTCAATCAACAACGATCCGGACGCACCTATCAACACGATCGCCGATTATGTAATAACCGGCAATCTTGAGGAAGTGGTGCCAAAACTCATCAAATATTACAAAAAGAACACCAAGTAACGGTTTCCAACTCCATGCATTTTAAGAGCAATAGAATATTCTTGTCGCTTATAGCCGCTGCGCTTGCTTTCCCGGCAATCTGCAATACGATCAAGCCTGTGGAACCTCCTGAGTCGGCTTATGTCGAACTTCTGAAGAACAACGGCTATGATGTTGTCAGCTACGATATTTCCGCTCTCCGTGACTCTACTTACTCACTAAAGTTTATCGTAAGGGAGTATCAGGATGGCAAACTTGTAAATGACGGGAAGGACGACTTTTTCTACATGTTAAGGAACCGTACGATGTTAAGTGCGTTTTCGCCTGAGGACCAGGCCAAAGTGAAAGCCGAGGAGATGGCGGACGCCGATAAGGGCATCTATTCTCTGGCAGAGCGTATTGACATTGGTCTTTTCCCTGCCGTGGACTCTATAAGAAGGGTAGCGATTATGTTGCCGTCTCAAGGGGTGGTCTTCAAGGAGCTTAAACTGAAGGAACAGCACTCGGCCGACGGCAAGCAGTCTGCGATGGGTTACAATCCGCGCCCGTTCAAACTGCAGCCTTTTAAGGAGGGAGAGTTCATTCCGCTGATGCTGGTGGGCTCTATATGGTGGGACTCGCAGTTCAATCTGTTCCGCTTTTGCGGCGAATCCGTGATTGATCCCGATCTGTCGAGCGACATCATCAAGTTTATTCCACATTATTATGTAATTGGAGTTGAAGCTACAAAACAACAAGATAAATAACAGACAGCTATGGCTAATTTCTATACAGACAATCCGGACCTGAAGCACTACCTGACGCATCCGATGATGGAGCGTATCGTGGAGCTGAAGGAGCGTAACTACGCCGACGCCGGTAAATATGACTACGCACCTCTGGATTATGCCGATGCCATCGACAGTTATGACAAGGTGCTTGAGATCGTGGGAGAGATCTGCGGCGAGACAATCGCCCCTAACGCCGAGGGTGTTGACCATGAAGGTCCGACGGTGTCCGACGGTCATGTCACTTATGCCTCCGGCACTCAGGAAAACCTTGACGCCTGCCGCAAGGCCGGACTGATGGGCATGGCTATGCCCCGTCGTCTCGGAGGTCTGAATTTCCCCATTACTCCTTATATCATGGCCGCTGACGTAGTGAGCCGCGCCGACGCCGGTTTTGAGAACCTTTGGGGTCTTCAGGACTGCGCCGAGACTATCTATGAGTTCGCCGACGAGGACCAGAAACAGAAATATATTCCCCGTGTATGCGCGGGAGAGACAATGTCCATGGACCTTACTGAACCCGACGCCGGTTCCGACCTGCAGAGCGTGATGCTGAAAGCCACTCAGAAAGAGGACGGTTCTTGGGTGCTGAACGGTGTGAAGCGTTTCATCACCAATGGCGACAGCGACATTCATCTTGTGCTGGCGCGTTCGGAGGAGGGTACAC
>USIY01000376.1 GCA_900554845.1 uncultured Bacteroidales bacterium
TCACAATGCTTTGGACCGAGCGTCAAATAGCTGAATTGGAGTGGAAGACAACATCAGATCCATTTATCAGAAACGAACATTGGATAAAAATTAATGGATTTATATGAATCTTTCAGCAATAGACCGTATGGAAATGGTGCGAAAGCGACAGGCATATTTCTCCGCGGTAGCCGAGGAATACGCTTCATTTACTGACTTTATCAAGGCTCAGGATATGTGGCTTGGCATCATGGGTATCGGACTGACGGATTGCGGAAAGTATCTGAAACTATACATTCAGTTGGATTTTTCAGAATATGAGGAATACTATGTGATAATGGGAGACAACGAACATCTGACAGTGAGCGAAATCGTCATGAGGAATGGTGATTGTCTCTGTATGGATTGTATCAATGTCGGCACGGGAAAATTAACTGATAAGAAATTTATACAATGATTACTGCCGAAGAAAACAAAAAACGGATGTGGAACTTAGCCAAAAGTGCATCAGAAATATTAAAACATCTAAGAAATGAACCGTTAAACCCTGACTGCTCAATGCGCGCACAACTCATAAATGGTCTTGATGCCATTGAGGAATATCTTCGTATTGCAGATAGTCTGAAAAATGAATTTGAATCCCCATATATCCCTCCGATGGATGTCATGAATCTGTCATGTTATCTGAGGAATGCAAGCAAAGAGGAATTTCAATATTCCGTTGACCGTCTGACTGAGTGGAAGGATGCCGGATATATGTACTGTAATAACGCATTGGCTCTGATGCTGACCGCTGAACTCAGCAAAGACAGTACTGATCGCCGTCTTGCCTTGACCGACAGTGAATATGTAGATATAATTACCAAATGTAACGCAACATTCGGTAGCAGCCTGTCGAGGATGCTCTACAATCCTGTAGTGCGTGAATATTATATCAAGAAAGCAAACGAAGGTGACGTACATTACGCATTCGAATTAGGGACATACTATTATGAGACGGAAGAATATTCGGAAGCGTTCAATACATTAAAGGTTCTTGAAGATGATGTGACGGCACAATATCTGGGACTGATGTGTTACTATGGCCGAGGGACAGAGCCGAATCCTGATCTTGCAATAAAATACCTTGAGAGATTTAATGAAGTATATTGGCCAAAAGATTATGAAGTGGTATGGGTATTGGGCGATCTGTATGCACAATGTTATGGCAAAGACAAACAATATGAGTTGTATCTCCCATTCCTGAAAAGCTCGTATAGAAATGATAATGATCCGTTCTTAAAAAAGATGCTTCGGCAGTGTATGCTTTATCATCGTAAGAATATTACACAGGACCGGATGATATTAGGCATTGAGATCAAATCCGAAAACCGTACTTGTGAGTTCTCGTTAGACCTTGCTCCTTATTGTCATATTGTCGTTGACTGGGGAGACGGCACATGTGACAGATATGGAGATCTGTATAAGACCGGCTCCGTAGTCTGCAGACATATCTATGCGAACTCCGGTTCATATTCCCTAAGTATAGAATCGTTATGGAAAAGTGTCGTGGAAGGTCTGGATTTCAGTCGCAACAAGCGTCAACTGAATTCGATTGATTTAGGCGATTGTCCGGGCCTCCGGAGGTTATCAATCGTCGGACAGTGCTTGACATCTCTAGACTTGACTCCCGGTGAATATCAAAAGGTGTTTCTGAAAGGTGTGATATGTAGGGATAATATGCTGAAAAAATTGGATCTGCGACACTGTCCTAATATTACGCATCTTGACTGCTCTTTCAATCCTGTTGCCGCAATAGAGCTGCCCAAGTATCAGTCGCTGACTTTTGTCGCTCTGCCTGAATCCTTTGTGAATAAATCAGAGATTGATAAACTACTCAAGATGAACCAAGGTTGCTATTGCAATCAGATGGAATACAATGACCTGTCAGGTGCCGATATGAGATTGGAATTCTATTTTCGCCAGGCTAACTGGGAAAAAGTCAGAAGATATATCCGCAATCACCAGCCGGATTGCTACGACCATCAATTGGCCGAGTGCGAATTAGCATTCGAAAAACTGAAAGAGTTGTCCCGGAAGGTTAATAATTTAAGTTTCGCAAGTATGTAATTTCAGAGATACGGGCATAAAAAAAC
>USIY01000377.1 GCA_900554845.1 uncultured Bacteroidales bacterium
CTTCATACGCCCCAGCCCTTCTGCGGGATCTCTGGGAGGCGTGGCCCGCAAGACGCGCGAGACAATCATGCTCTGCGAGGCCGCCGGGTACAACAATATTTTCGTGGAGACCGTCGGTGTGGGACAGAGCGAGACAGCCGTGCATTCAATGGTGGATTTCTTCCTGTTGATACAGCTTGCCGGCACCGGCGACGAGTTGCAGGGCATAAAGCGAGGAATCATGGAGATGGCCGACGGAATTGTCATCAACAAGGCCGACGGCGACAACATCGACCGCGCCAACCTCGCGGCTGCGCAGTTCCGAAACGCCCTTCGCCTGTTCCCTCCCACTCCCTCCAAGTGGATGCCGGAAGTGCTGTGCTATTCCGGGTATTACGAACTGAACATCGACAAGGTGTGGGACATGATCGACCGTTATTTCGATTATGTGAAGAAGACCGGATATTTTCAGCGCAAGCGCAACGAGCAGGCCAAATACTGGATGCTGGAGACCATCAACGAGCGTCTGCGCCACGACTTCTACAGCGTTCCGGAAATTAACGCTTTGCTTGAGCAGAAAGAGCTTCGCGTGCTCAACAACGAGCAGAGCTCCTTCACGGCCGCCCAGGACGTTCTGGACCGTTACTACAGCATCCTGCGCTGCAAATAAATATATAGAATCGATATGAGAAGGATCATTGGCGTAGTGGCGGGGTTGCTGCTGATGGCGTTGGCGTTGCCGGCGGTCGCTCAGGAACAGACCTCCGGCACCGGGTTCAGGCCTGTCTACAAGAATCCCACTCCGGGGGAGATGCCAATAATGGTGTGGGGCGGCTGGGGGATCAACGACCATCTGGAGCTCACTGACGAGTGGGCGTCATGGCTCGTGGATGCCGGCGTTAACTTAGTGTACGGCTATATGGGCGACGTACGGCAGAAAGAAAGGATTTCCTTTTGCCCATGGTGCCCCCGAAGATCTGCAAGGCCCCCTCTTATCGGGAATATGTGGCCGAATCGGTAAGGCAGCTGGATCTCGGCTTGCTCTCCTATGACAACTATCCCGTGATGTTGCGCGACGGCGTGATATCCGTGCGCGACACTTTCTATGAGAATCTGGAGATCGTTTCCTCCGAGGCGCGTCGCGTGGGGTGGCCTTTCTGGGCGTTCGGACTGGTGATAGGACATTACGACTACGCCCCTCCTGTGGAATCGGACCTGAGGTTCGAGGTCTTCAACGCCCTGGCCTACGGCGCGCAGGGAATACAGTATTTCTGCTACGGTTACCGCGATCCCAAGGGATTCAACACCACAATCGTCCCGATAGGGAAGGACGGGCAGCGCACCTCCATATGGTACGGCATGAAGAATGTAAACGCCGAGATCCAGGGCTTGAAAGAGGTGTTTCTGGATTGCGAGGTTATTGAGACGGGCCATCTTGGCGAAGTCCCCAAGGGAGCGCGGCAGCTCTACAGAATGCCGGGGCCGGTGTCGTCGATCAAGTGCGGCCGACAGGGGGTGCTGGTGTCCCGGATCCGCAACAAGGACAGGAATTACATCGTGATCGTCAACCATGAGCCGAGGCAGCGGCAGAAGGTGAGGCTGAGGTTCAAGGGGAACATGACCCGGATCTACAGCTCGTCGAAAAAACTGCCCGCCAAATCCGGCACCTACAGACTCTACCCCGGCGGATATCTGGTGTTCCAATACTGAAAACTCTAACAATCAATATCATGAAACGAAAAATTCAGATCAGTGCCGCGGCGCTGGCGGCGGTTCTTCTTGTTCCGGCGCTGCAGGTGTTCCCGCAAGGCGCTCTGGAGGACTATAACCGCGCCTATCAGTCGCGGAAAACTTTCGGCAGGGACAAGGTAAGCTATGACAACGTCAGCGTCACATGGCTCGCCGGATCGCCGACGTTCTGGTACGTGAGGAAGACTCCCGAAGGGCCCCGTTATGTGGCGGTGGACGCCGTGGCCAAAAAGAGGTTCCCTCTGTTCGACCATGCGAGGCTCGCGGAGCGTCTCGGTAAGGCTGCCGACAAAAAAATCAACCCCGATTCGTTGTCGTTGGGAGCCTTGGCCGTGTCGGAACGTCGCGACACGC
>USIY01000378.1 GCA_900554845.1 uncultured Bacteroidales bacterium
GCATATAGAGCGCCGCGTCCTTGCATGCTCTCCCCACGTTCGAGGCGTCGAGTTCCGATTTGGCCGGGAGCAGCTCTATGGCTCGCGTCACATCTGAGATTATGAATTCGTAGGTGTCTTCCAGAGAGGCCCTGGCGATTGCGGAATTGTCGCCGGGATTGAAGGGTTTGTCACGAAGAGGAAGGCCGCCGTACAGACGCGCCAGCACATAATAGTAATGGGCGCGCAGGAAGAGCGCTTCGCCCAGCGAGCGGTCGTGGATCTCCTGTGAGAGGTCCTCGTTGTTTTCTATCGCGGCGATGGCGTCGTTGCAATGGCCTATTCCCACCCAGGGGGAACGCCACATGTACAGGGCCATTCCATTGTCGGACATGGTTGTGAAATTCGACGCCTGCACGGTCTCCAGACCGTCGTCGCCGCCGCCGGCTCCAACTATGGAGTTGCCGGCCACGATGTCAAGCGTCCAGATGCGCTGGTTATACATATTCGACGACTGAAGCGTCAGATAACAGGAGTTGGTCATCGCCACCGCCACTTCGTCGGTCACGGTTTCCTGAGGGTCCACTCTGTCGAATGGATGCTTGTCGAGAAAATCGCTGCAGGACGTGCATGCCGCTGCCATCACCCCCGTCAGCATGATTGTTTTTATATTGTTCATTTTGGAGATGTCTTTTAGAAATTGATATTCAGGCCAATGTTGAATGTTCTTGAGGGAGGGAAGGAGGAATAGTCAATTCCGTTTACGCCCACTTCGGGGTCATACCCTTTGTAGCCCGTGATTGTCGCCACGTTCTCGCATGAGAAGGTCAGCTTGAGGGAATTGAGACGCAATGCGCGCATCCACGCCGCGGGGAAATCATAGCTCAGGGAGATGTTCTTCACTCTGAGGTAAGAGCCGTTCTCCACCCAGCGGTCGGAAACGCGGGCGTTCTGGTTGGGGTCGGCCCATACGGCGCGGGGCATGCTGTCGGAAGTCCCTTCTCCGTGCCAGCGGTCCGCCGTGGTGGCCAGCTGATTGTAGGCCGCGCTCATGTTTTCAAGTCCTATGCGGGTATAATTGTAGATTTTGTTGCCGGCCACGCCCTGCAGATATACCTGAAGTTCGAATCCCTTGTAGGTGAAACGGTTGTTCATGGAGAAAAGCCACGTCGGATTCGGATTCCCGAGAACTGTGCGGTCTTCGTCGTTAATTACGCCGTCGTTGTTAAGGTCGCGGAATCTGATGTCGCCGGGCTGGGCGCCGGGCTGGACGGCATGGGCGGCCACTTCCTCTGCGTTCTGGAATATTCCGTCGGTCACATAACCGTAGAACACGTTGATGGGATATCCTGCCGACAGCATCGTGACGTAGGAGTTGTTGAGCTGGTTGATGTAGAGGGGCACCTCGCTGTTGAGATCCTTGATCTTGTTCTTGTTGTAGGTCACCACAAGATTGGTTTCCCATCCGAACGCTCCGGTGAGGTTCACTGAATTTGCGGTGAGTTCCCAGCCTATGTTGCGCACGCGTCCGGCGTTTGTGTATGTGGTGCTTGTGTCCTCGAATCCGGAGGTGATGGGAATGGCGGCCTTGACGAGCATGTCGCGAGTGTTCTTGATGTATCCGTCAAGACTCACGGTGATTCGGTTGTTGAGGAAACCGAGGTCTACTCCGGCGTTGAACTGCTCGATTGTCTCCCAATGTAGATAGGGATTTGCGAGCGACTGCGCTACGAGAGCGGACTGGTTCTCTTTGGGGTTGCCGAGAGGATATACCAGGGTTTCGAGAGTGGGAAGGTAGCCGTAATTGCTTACGGAAGCCTGTGAGCCGGTCTGGCCGTAGCCCAGACGTAGTTTGAGATCTGATACGGCCTTGGTGTTGTTGAAGAAACTTTCCTCGGAAATACGCCATGCCGCCGATACGGAGGGGAACGTACCCCAGCGGTGCTTGTTTCCGAAGCGTGACGAACCGTCGCGGCGTACGGTG
Source organism: uncultured Bacteroidales bacterium (assembly GCA_900554845.1). Taxonomy (GTDB): domain Bacteria; phylum Bacteroidota; class Bacteroidia; order Bacteroidales; family Muribaculaceae; genus Lepagella. The sequence continues at coordinate 1,964 of USIY01000378.1, forward strand.
GCTGTGAGCAGATAGCGGTTGTCGAAAGTGTAGTTGGCTCTGGCCATGAATGACAGCAGCGACCACTGAGAACGGCTGCCGCCTATGTTCTTCATTACCTCGCCGTTGTCCATCTG
>USIY01000379.1 GCA_900554845.1 uncultured Bacteroidales bacterium
GCCATGACCTATGTGCTGAACGCCAAGATGGGGGATGTAAATCCGCAGGATGTCGAGTTCAAAAAGTCTGAACAGGAGAGTTCAGGGAACACGCAAGACGACACCGGCAATGACATGGCGGACGATACCCCAGACATGGACGACTTCGAGCCTGACAGCGTTTCTCCTCCCGCAAAAGGGGAATCAATCGACGAGATTGAGGCGGCGGTGTCCGTGGCGGCAAATTCTTCGGCGACTCCCGATCAGAAAGCCGAGGCAGGGAGAGTCCTGACCGGTATGCGCGATGTGGTGTTCATCGGTAAAATGATGGAGACCGACGAGAGAATCAACGCCGGAATAATGAACTGCATAGCCGAGAGTGTGCGGGCGGCGCACAAGAAAAAAATCGGCAGGCCGTCCGCGACAAGGCGCAAAGGTCGTGAAATTGATGTTGACGGCTCACTCCGGAGACCGGAGAATACTGACAAAGACAGCGAAAAAGATGAAGAAGATTGATTACGGCTGACCGTACTGAGTCATACCATCCACCACACAAGCCGAAAAAAGGCGTTACCGTGGCTGGGTGTGTATCCCGGCCACATTCAAACACTGAGTCTTATGAAAACTGTAAAAGACAAGTTTATGATTCTGAAAGGACGTGTCGTCCTCGCCGTTCTTATGATTCTCTGCTCTGTCGAGTTTGTCAGTGCCGCCGGCAACGGTCTTTCGGGCATCAACGAGGCTACGACGATGGTGACATCGTACTTTGAGCCGGGAGTGAAACTTATCTATGCGATCGGGGCGGTCGTAGGTCTTATAGGAGGCGTGAAATGCTACTCCAAATGGTCGAGCGGAGACCCCGACACCAGCAAGACCGCCGCGTCATGGTTCGGAGCCTGCATCTTCCTTATCGTGGCCGCCACAATCCTCAAGTCATTCTTCCTCTGATGTCCGAGTATTCCATCAACAAAGGCGTGGGACGCAGTGTGGAGTACAAGGGTCTGAAAGCGCAATATCTGTTCATATTCGTCATCGGCCTCCTGTCTCTGTTCGTCCTGTTCGTGATTATGTATGTAGCGGGTATCCCGCAATGGTTCTGCATCGGCTTCGCCGTAATGTCGGCCTCGGCCCTTGTCTGGCTCACTTTCCGGCTTAACGCCAAGTTCGGGCAATACGGTCTTATGAAGCTCGGCGCAGTGAGATACCGGCCCCGCTACATAATCAACCGGTTGCGAATAACACGCCTGATAAAATCGTGTAGGAAACAACATAATAGATAATAATGAGAAATACCCTGAGAGCGACGACTCTTGAATCGAAACTGCCCCTCCTTGCCGTTGAACCCGGCTGCATCATCTCAAAGGACGCCGACATAACGGTGGCCTTTGAGGTGAGGCTCCCGGAGCTGTTCACGGTAACATCCGCCGAATACGAGGCCATGCACTCGGCATGGTGCAAGGCGATAAAGGTTCTGCCGCATTTTTCGGTTGTCCACAAGCAGGACATATTCATATCGGAAAACTACCGGCCGGAATTGCAGAAGGAGGGACTGAGCTTCCTCGACCGCTCTTTCGAGCGCCATTTCAACGAGCGTCCGTATCTTGACCACAAATGCTATCTGTTCCTGACAAAGACAACGAAGGAGCGGATGCGCCAGCAGAGCAATTTTTCCACCCTGTGCCGTGGACGCATAACCCCGAAGGAACTGAATCACGAGATGGTGGTGAAGTTCATGGAGAGTGTGGAACAGTTCGAGCGCATAATCAACGACACCGGGCATATCAGTCTGCGCCGTCTCTCTGACGACGAGATTCTGGGCACCGGAACTACATCGGGCATCATAGAGAAATATCTTTCCCTCTCCATGTCGGATGTAACGTGTCTGGAGGATATGGATCTATCGGCAAGGGAAATGCGTATCGGCGACAAGATGCTCTGCCTCCATACCCTTTCGGATACCGATGACCTTCCGGCGAAGGTCAGCACGGACAACCGCTACGAGCGTCTCTCCACCGACCGCTCCGACTGCCGCCTGTCGTTTGCCTCCCCCGTGGGGCTGCTCCTGCCGTGCAACCACATATACAACC
>USIY01000380.1 GCA_900554845.1 uncultured Bacteroidales bacterium
GTCGTGGACTCAACAGTGACCGTCATGACGCCCAAGGGCGGCTCCCTAAAGGACTATCAGTACCGCGAGGCTCCGTATGTGTTCTATGACAACGGCAGATATTTCTTCATGTGGTCCGTCGACGACACCGGCTCGCCCAATTATCATGTGGCTTACGGAACCTCCGACTCTCCGCTCGGACCCATCAAAGTGGCCAAGAAACCGGTGATCCTCTCGCAACGTCCGGCCGAAGGAATATATGGAACGGCGCACAACTCCGTGGTACGCACGCCGGCAACCAACGACTGGAAGATCGTTTACCACCGCATTAACGAGAATTACCTGAACGACAGTCCCGGCATACATCGCGAAGTGTGCATCGACAGCATGACCGTCAATCCCGACGGAACGATCAATGTGGTGAATCCAACAAAATAATCATCGCTTACGGCGACGACGGACAAGCTTAAATCCTGAAATCAGGACGAACAGAAAAGCAAGACCGGCCAGGAAAACATACAGTACGGACACCGGACCGAAAATCACATTGTAAATGCGGCCGGTATGTACTTCCTGGGCGACATTCCATAAAGACATAGGCTGTTCGGCCAACACCGAGGGCATGGGAGGCAATCCTTCCGTGCCCTTGTAATAATCGAACACAACAATACCCTCGTCCTTAAGATGACTTGAATATCCGGCCACAAGATTATCCGTTATCGGAGGTCCCGGCTTTTTCTTCAAATAGGCTTCTCCGGTAAAATAATCATGGACTTTCCCGGTATTCATCTCCCACACATACATTCCGCTGAAGGAACCTATCAACCATTTACCGGGCGCAATCTGTTCAAAGACATTCACGCCCATCGGACTGACAGGGGGCATGACGGCGCTGCCGAAAGTGTGCGGAGCCTCGGCGAAATATCTGTCCACACTAAGGAAGCCTTCCGATGTAGAAAGCAACCATCTTTCATGGAGACTGTCCCAACGGATAGCCCGCAGGCAATCGTACCAGGGATTTTCACTGTCAAGGGAAGTTCCCGGCACGGGGGCTGTTTTGCACAGCACAAGAGGCACCATCAGCGGCGGTCGAAGGCACATGCCCGTAGCAGCGATGATAAGTGTGATCCCTATTGTCCAGTAACCGACACGGCTGTGCCATTTGACATTCCACTTCAACGACCCGGCCTTAGACTTTACTTTCGCAGCCATAGTCCTTCGGATTGAATACGGCAGCACGAATATCACTACTCCCGTAATACACAGGAAGATTATGACAACAGCCATGCAATCCACAAACAATACTCCCGGAAGTCCGAACAACCGGCCGCTGTGCAGATTCCAGACAGTCTTGAACAATGTGACCTTCTTCTCCCGCCCGGCCGCCTGTTTCAACGGCATCTTCACAAATTCCTCCGCATTTCTGCGGAAATCCAGGACATATACGTCCGAACGCGACAAAGCCACAACTCCGGCGCTATCGGGCATCAAAGTCACGTCGCTGACACGCCCTTCATTATCCGGCAGATCCACATAAGTCCATTTCTTGCCGTCATGCCTATAGAGCCCCGATTGAGTTGCACAATATAAAACACCATGGTGCGTCCTCACCATGTTCCTGACATTTCTGTTGTCCACTCCGTCGGGCAAGCCCGCATTGAAATCGCGCATGTTCCGAAGCCCGCGGTCTGACTTCCATACCCCGGAATTGCCAAACAACAGCACAGAATCCTCCGGCATCGACACCGTGCCCTTGATTATGCCGTTGTTATAATTCCTGATCCGGTAATCCGGAGGAAGCACCTTGCGGCTGACCTCGAATCCGGACACGATATCCCGATGGTTCATAATCAGCCCGGACACACAGAAAAACAGGAGAAAGAAGGCCATCACGAGCCCCGCCCATTTATGTATTCCGCGCCATGTGATATGTCGTTTTTGTCCCATGAATGTCATTTTTATCCGCAAAATTATACAATTCAGTCCATTGCGGCAATACCCATATTTTGTTACATATCTTGGCGGCACATAATGAAGTTGTCTAAACTAATTTTTATGGTAAGATTTATTAAGGTTTTGGAGCAG
>USIY01000381.1 GCA_900554845.1 uncultured Bacteroidales bacterium
GCCCAGAAACGCTGGCTAGAGGTAAGCTCCGTGTCGAACTTCGAGACCTATCAGGCCAACCGACTGAAATGCCGTTACCGCGGCGAGGACAAGAAGACGCATCTCTGCCACACTCTCAACGGATCGGCGCTGGCTCTCCCGCGTATTGTGGCCGCTTTGCTGGAGGACAACCAGACCCCGCAGGGAATACGAATCCCCGAATGTCTGGTGAAATACACCGGTTTCGACATGATCGACTGACGCGAATGTTATAATTATACAGTAACCACAAAACCACACTAGGATGTCAAAAAACGACTTCTCGAATCCTGATCTGTCTCCGGCCCGGAAGGGGTATGTCAGCAAGGACGAGCAAACCATCCCTATCGACGATCCCACGGGCAAGTGGGCGAACCTCACCCTGTTGCCGGAATGGGGAGAGAAGTACTATGACGTCTACACCGTGCGCAAGCACGGCAAATGGGTGATGCTGAAGGCGCTGAAGAAGGAGTTCCGCGACAGCCCGGAGCATCTTGCCATGCTGGAGCAGGAATTTGACACACGTTACAATCTGGCACATCCCAACATAGTGATGGTGAACGACTTCGAGGAGGTGCCGGGAGTGGGGGCCGCCATCATCACCGACGACGTGTACGGCTATTCGCTGCGGAGACTCATCGACGAGAAGAGGCTGACGCCGAAAATTGTGCACCGTCTGCAGACGCAGCTCCCGGACGCACTGGAGTACATCCAGGAGAACCATATAGTTCACGACCCGATCACACCGGACACGATCATCTTCACGGAATACAACGAGAACCTGAAGCTGCTCAACGTGGGTTACGCGCAGAAAGAATCGCTGTCGGCGCAGGACACCGGGGAGGACATCCGTAGTTACGGCGAGATCCTCAACGAGGTGCTGGACCATCTTCCCACCACTCTGCCGAGACTGCGCCGCATAGCGCGCCGGTGCACGAGCACCGACCATCCCTACAAAAGCGTGACCGACATTCAGCTGGATATGGAACGGAGAAACTCCGGACAGATCTACACCTTCATTTGCATATTCATCGCCGTGATGGTGGCCGTCCTGATATGGCTCACCTACAGCTGGCGGTGAAAATGTCCCGAACGGAATAAAATGTTAGAAATAAAACAGATAAGCACATCCCGACGCGACCTGTTGAAATTTGTCCATTTCGGAATCGACCTCTACAAGGGCAACGATTATTACGTTCCCCCTTTCGTGCTTGACGACGTGGGGTCGCTGAATCCGAAAACCAACCCCGCCTTTGAATTCTGCGAGGCGGCCTATTTCATGGCTTACCGCGACGGCAGGCCCGTGGGCAGGATAGCGGCGATAATCAACAGTCAGACCAACAAAAAGTACGGTTCCAAAGACTGCCGGTTCGGCTTCCTGGACTTCATCGATGATCCGGAAGTGTCCGGGGCACTCTTCGGCGCCGCCGAGAAGTGGGCCCGGTCCAAGGGAATGGACCGTATGATAGGGCCTTTGGGATTCACCGACATGGACCGCGAAGGGCTGTTGGTGGAGGGTTTCGAGGAACTTTCCACCATGGCCACGAATTATAATTATCCCTATTACGAACGGCATCTGCTCGAGAACGGATACGTCAAGGACTCCGACTGGGTGGAGTACCTGCTGACTGTCCCGGAGAAAGTTCCGGAGCGTTTTGACCGTATCGCCACGATGGTCAAGGAGAAGTACCGGCTGACGGTGGTGAAGTACAAGAGCCGCAAGAAGGCGAAGGCCGAGATAGGACGTCCGTTGTTCGACCTTATCAACGAGGCGTACAAGAACCTCTACCAGTACTCGCCGTTGACGGAGCGCCAGAAGGACTACTATGTGGACTATTACCTCGGGCTTGTGACTCTGGACCTGCTGACATTCGTGAAGGACAGCGAGGGGAAGCTCGTGGGCGTGGGGATAACGCTGCCGTCGCTGAGCCGTGCTCTTCAGAAGTCGGGGGGCAGGCTGCTCCCCTTCGGCTGGCTGCCGTTGCTGAAGGGACTGAAAGGGAAGAACGACCGGGTGGACCTG